>CAYODE010000080.1:0-16450 GCA_964402685.1 uncultured Aestuariivita sp.
GTGGGTCGAGACGGGGAACACCATGCCCATGTTGAACGGTTTTCCGTCCGCATTGAACTGTTCAACGACTGGCACCAGCGCTTCTGCCGAAATCGGGTGCTGCGGGCGACCGTCTTCCATCGACGGGATGTGCGGGCGCATCATGTCCCATACTTCATTAGACACCGTGATGCCGTTGCCATTCAGGTCCATGGAGAACGGTGTGATAATGTGCGCTTCGGTGCCGTAACCAATTGTTGCAGCCAAAGGCTGGCCCGCCAACATGTGCGCGCCATCAAGCTGCCCGCTGATCACGCCGTCCAAAAGGACTTTCCAGTTCGCCTGCGCTTCCAGCGTGACGAAGAGGCCTTCGTCCAGGAAATAGCCATTCTCGTAGGCTACGGCCAAAGGCGCCATGTCTGTCAGCTTGATGAAGCCGAACGTCAGTTCGTCTTTCTCTAGCTCAAGCAAGTCAGCGGATGCCGGGGCTGCTAAGGCCACCGCAGCCGTCAATCCAAGCAGTGTTTTCTTCATGAATATGTCCCTTTCGGTCCTGTGCCCCGCAGCGGGGCAAACAAAAAAGCCGCTCGACCAAGCACCGCCGGGAGGAGGTGGCGGAGGGTCGAGCGGCTTTGCTCAATAATGGTGCTCTATCTTCGAGCAGAACCCCGTCGAAGGGGTATTTCGGTGGGACGCGTCGTTGCATCCGTAGCTCTGGTTATGTGACGTTCCTCAGGCGAGACAAAGAAAAACTGCTTCTTTGCTTGCCATTCTGCTGCAGCGCGGCATTACTTGCGCTGCAAATGCACAATTTCTGAGCGATTTTCGGCGCCTGGCTCAAAAATGCGCCCATCAAAGAATTGATCCCTGCACAGAATCACCCGCCCTTCGCCTGATGCAACGGCAGTGTCTTCGATCAACGACCCCTCGAGTTTCGAGGACGCACCGGGCAAGTCTGCACGTGTTTCGCGAAGTGCCCCGCGGAACAGATCGGACCGAAAGACCCCCGCAGCTGCGACACGAGCGGAAGATGCATCTGTCCCGGTGCGAATGGCCAGCTGGTGTGCTATCCATTCCGCCTGTGACCGCCATGGGAATGTGGCTGCGCCATCTGAGAAGGCCACGAAGCGATCGGTTTGCCTTTCTTCCCCTGCCGAGGAAATGACCAGCCTTCCTGTCAATCCGCGTTCAATGATTTCAGCCGAGATATCCAAATACTCTGGGCGGCTCAGCAATTCGGTCGCCAACATCGTCGAGCCGTCCTGCCCCAGCCATCGGCCTGCGCGCCAAACGGCACGGATCAACCTGTTTAGAAGCGACCTTTCGGTTTCAGCCCAATCTTCGCGAACCGCCAATACCTTTTCCGGTGCAAAAGCCCAAATGGCGGCACCCGGCAACAGCAAGGCGCCAAGCCCTTTGTCGACACTGCGCGATCCCCACGGCTCGCCCACACAAAAAGCGTCAATTTCGCCAGCTGCAATCGCTTCTGACATCAGTGGCGGCGGGACGGTGCGGATCTCGATCCGTTTCTCCGCTTCGGGATCAAGTGCCGTCAGCCAGTAGTAAACAAGCTCCGCATGCATCGAAAACGGGAACGGCACGCCAATCCGCAAGGGCGTATCGCATACATCAAGCAACGCGCGGCCCGCCTCATAGGCGTTAGAAAAGCCAAAATCATGCCCCGCTTCGCGTAGACGGTCCTCAAGCAGGGAGTTCACGCCAATGACGTTGCCATTGACTGAGAGGACCGAGACCGCCGACAGCGCGCCTCCTGCCCCGCCAAGCCCCATTGCCGAAGCCACCGGAACGGGAGACAACATGTGAGCGGCGTCCACTTGTCCGAAACTCAACATGTCGCGCAAACTGGACCAGGACGGCGCCCGGCGCAGATCGAGGTTAATACCTTCCTCCGCCGCGAACCCCATCTCTTGCGCGACGATCAAAGGTGCGGAGTCCACAAGCGGGATAAATCCAACAGGCAGTGTTGCTACTCTCATGACAGCAGACCTGCAGCAGTGACCAGCGCGCTTGCGACATCAGCCATGCGTTTGCCCTGATCCATCGCCGCTTTGCGCAGGATCGCATATGCTTCGTCTTCTTCGACGCCGCGCGCCTTCATAATCATACCTTTGGCGCGATCGATGACTTTGCGTTCTTCCAATGCGCGTTTGGTCTCTTCCAACTCTGTCCGCATCCGCTGGAACATCCGGAACCGCGCGGTGGCCGCGTCCAAAACAGGTTTCAGTCGTGCCGGTTGCATCCCGTCAACGACATAGGCCGACACGCCCGCTTCAATGGCGGCGCTCGACAAACCGTCGGCCGACTTGTCGACAAACATCGCGACGGGTCGTTCCATCGGCCCGGACGCCAATGCCAATTCTTCGAGCGTGTCACGGGACGGATTGGCAATGTCGATCAACACGATGTCCGGTTGGCGATCTTTGATCTGACGCGCCAAACTCGTGGCATCACCAATCACTTGAATATCGAATTCTCCGGCCTGACGCAGACTGTCCACAATCTGCAGGGCACGGTCCCGATCGGCTTCAACGACGACTATGGAGGTGGTTTCCGTCACGCGCAGAGAAAAACCGCAGCTTCGCTCCCCGTGCAATCACAGAGACCTAAACTGCGGCTTAAGGTCGAAACTTCAGATCAAAGTGATCAGAAATTAAGCAAACATCGCAACTCACTCGTCGCGTGCTGTCGTCATAGCAGGCTGTCCGGCATCTTTTGTTCCGCAGCCGTGTTGGCGCGACGAAACACCAAGGTCACCAAAGTTGAGACAATCACGATAAAGAGCGAATAGAGCGCCGGAACGGCCATATAGCTTTGCGCCTCGGACCCCGCGAAGGTGAAAGCAATGATGGCAATGGCCAATGGTCCGTTCTGAATGCCGGTCTCCATGGCCACGGTGCGTGCATTGCGTGGGTGAAGCTTCAACGCACGTGCGAAGAAATAGCCGATCGTGATCCCGACCAATCCAAGCCCTATCGCGGCGACATAGGTGGCTGGCGTGGTTGTCACAAGAAACTGCCAGTTGCGCGGGACCCAGCTGACCAACAGGAACAAGATGAAAAATAGCGCCAAGGCGGAGCCCAGAAATTCTGTCACCGCTCCGACATTGGCGTTCAGTTTGCGCATGATCATTCCAATTGCGACAGGAACAAGCAGAAGCACAAGCGTCGCAATGATGTTTTCACGCGGGATCTGCAAATCAAGCGCGGTTGCATAGATGACCAGAATGATCGGGATCAGGATGACTCCAAAGACCGTAGAAGTAACGGTCATGAGAACCGACAAAGCCAGGTTGCCTTTGGAGAAATAGGTAAAAATGTTCGAAGTCGTTCCGCCTGGCATGCACGCCATAATCAAAACGCCAATCGCAATAGCGTCAGGCAGCGGAAGTAAGGTGATCAGCAAGAACCCGATGAAGGGCATGAAGCCGTATTGAGAGATCACACCTATCGCCAAACCATAAGGTCGCTTGAGCGCGAGATAGAAGTCGCGCGGTGTCAGCGACGATCCCATCCCCAACATGATGACGAAAATCATCAGCGCCAGCAGCGCTTGTTCGAAAGCTCCGACCATAGTGCTTACTCCGCTGCAATCTGCGCAAGCTCTTCGGCACGCAGGTCTTTTCTCAGGATTTTTCCGACGTTTGACTTGGGCAATTCCTCGCGGAACTCCACCCGTTTTGGAACTTTGTAAGCCGTCAGATGGGTTTTGCAGAACGCGCGAATATCGGCCTCTGACAAAGATGTGTCGCGCGTAACGATAAACGCTTTGACGGCTTCACCGGTTGAAGCATCCGGAACACCGATAACGGCAGATTCCAAAACCCCAGGATGGGACGCCAGGCAATCCTCGATCTCTGTCGGGTACACGTTGAAGCCTGAGACAACGACCATGTCCTTTTTTCGATCAACGATGCGGAAATACCCGTCCTCGTCCATCACGCCGATATCGCCGGTAAGGAACCAACCGTCTTTCATGACTTGGGCTGTTTCTTCGGGCTTGTTCCAATACCCTTTCATCACTTGAGGGCCTTTCGCAGCAATTTCACCGCTCTCCCCTTGCGGCACAGGAGTGCCCGCATCATCAAGGCACGCGACCTCAGTCCCCGGCAGCGGCACACCAATGGAACCCTCGCGCGTTTTTCCTAACGGTTCGAACGTCAGAACCGGCGACGTTTCCGTCAGGCCATATCCCTGCAAGACAGGTTTGCCTGTGATCTCTTGCCATGTCTGCGCCACCGACGCTTGCAGCGCCATACCACCGGCAGAGGCGAATTTCAGATGTTTCGGAGGGCTGTCTGTAAACCAGATCTCGTTGGTAAGGCCGTTGAACAACGTGTTCACACCGCTCATCCAGGTGATTTTGTAGTTTTCAAAAGCGCGCTTCAGGTTTGTCAGCGGCCGTGGGTTTGGGATGAGGATGTTACGGGCCCCCAACCAGTAGAAGCCCAGCAGATTCACTGTGAAGGCAAAGATGTGATACATCGGCAGGGCTGTTAGAGCCACTTCCTCACCCTTCTCGACACCGGTAATCAACTCCATGGTTTGCTCCATGTTCAGGATCAGGTTGGCATGGGTCAGCATCGCGCCCTTGGCCACACCGGTCGTTCCGCCTGTATATTGCAGGCATGCCACGTCGTCGGGCGCAACCTGCTGATGATAGGCATCCACCTCGATCTTCTCAGCGCGTTCGTGTGCGCGGCCGGCCTCTAACGCTTCTGGCAGTCGGATGTGAGGCACTTCGATCGGAGCGACGCTGCGGTCCCAGTATTTCTGGACCAGACCAATGATCCCACGCGGCATCGACGGCAGGAATTCAGCAACGCGCGTCACGATGATGTTGGGAATTGGATGGCCCCGCGTTGCCGCTGGGATTTTGTCTGCAAACATGTCCACGATAACAAGCGCGTGCGGTGCGGCATCAAGGAATTGTTTGGACATCTCTTCCGCTGTGTAGAGCGGGTTGACGTTCACCAGCACGCAGCCCGCCTTCAGGATGCCAAAAGCCGCCACAGGAAAGCTCAGGCAGTTTGGCATCTGCAATGCCACTCGGTCGCCTTGGTTCAAGCCCGCGACTTCGCGCAGATACACCGCAAAAGCATCCGACATTTCGTCGACTTGGGCAAAGCTGAGCGTGCCATTCATACCGTTGGGCATACAGGCCGTGAACGCAGGCGCGTTGCCATACGTTTCAGCGACAGATCTGATCAGATCACCGATGGTCCGATAGGATGCGGTAACGATATCCGGCCGAACATCCGGACCATAAAATGCCGTCCAAGGTCGATCTGTAACGCTCATCACGCTCTCTCCCGCAGATTGATGCGCGTGCCTTAGTGCCAAATACGGACTTTGTCGAATGTCACATGCCCATTTCGCCTGTGACGGTGCGTTACAACCGAAAACAGTCAATCAGAACCGAGTGTCGAAGAAAGATCCTAGGACGTCGACGCCGCAGTTTCATCCTCGCGCACACGGAAAAAGATCGCATAAAGGGTTGGCACAATGATCAGTGTGAGAATTGTAGCAAAGCTCAGTCCGCAAATGATCACTACTGCCAAGGACTTAAAGAACGGATCCCACAAGAGCGGCACCACCCCTAATACCGTGGTCAACACCCCAAGCGAAACCGGCCTGACCCGGCTGACTGCGCTGTCGACAATCGCTTGCATGCGCGCTTTTCCCTCAGCGATCTGCGTATCGGTTTCATCGATCAGAACAATCGCGTTTTTGATCAGCATGCCGGTAAGCGACAGGATCCCGAGGATCGCCATGAACTCCAGAGGCGTCTGGCTAGCCGCCAACCCCCAGATGACACCAATCAGCGCTAATGGCACCGTCAGCCATATGATGAGCGGTTGCTTGAGCGCGTTGAACAGGAAGATTACGACCAGGATCATTGCTCCAAAGCCGAAAGGCATGGTGGAGGCGAGACCCTCGTTCGCTTCGGCAGAACTGCCGAACTCACCCTTCCACTCCAACTCGTAGCCAGGTGGCAACTCCATTGCTTCGATTGGACCGCGCACGGCGTCAAACAAATCGCCGGACAAGACGTCAGGCGCATTATCAGACTGGGCGGTAATCGTCAGTTTTCGATCCACGCGGCGCAAATTACCCGCTTCAAACACAATGTCGAACCGATCCACCACCTGGGCGATGGGAATGTATCCACCAACGATCTGGCTGAAGACCTGAACATCGCGAAGCCCTTCAACGTCGCTGCGATCCGCAGCGACAGGTCGCATGATGATGTTACGCAGTTCATCTGCTTCCCTATAAACACCCAGATTTGCGCCGGTCAAATGCGAATAAAGCGCGTTCGAAATCTCGCCCTGCGTCAGCCCCAATCGGCGCGCGTTTTCGGTGTTAATCACCGGGCGGATGACTTTGACCTGTTCGCGCCAATCATCCTTAATCGCAATGGCCCCATTTTCCGCCATGATCTGTTTGGCTTCATTCGCCAGCGCCCTCAGTACTGTAGCGTCTGGCCCGCTGAAGCGTGCTTCGATTTTTGAGCCCCCACCAGGACCCAAAACAAACTTCCAAACCTTCGCATTCGCTTCGGGAAATTCACTGTCGATCCAGCTCTGCAATACAGGCTGCAGTTCATCAATCTGTCCAAACTCTTCTACATCGACAAGGATCTGCCCATAGGTGGAATTTGGATCTTCGCTCTCATACGTCAGCATGAACCGCAAATGCCCGCTGCCAACCATCAGATTGGTGCCGGTCACACCTTCCAGCGTGCGCACATGGGCGTCGATCTGTTGCAGATCGCGTTGCGTCCGCAAGATGTCAGTGCCTTCAGGCAGGAAGTAGTCCACCACAAATTGCGCGCGCGTCGAGTTCGGGAAAAAGCCAGGCGGAACAAAACTGAAAAGCGCGATGGCCGATACAAACAAACCGATGATCACCGCCACGGTCAGATATCGAACCCGGATCGCATAGGCCAAGAAACGACGATAGAGCCCCAACGCGACGTTTTCTGGCTTCTCTTCGGTTACTTCGCCGGATTTTAGCAGAAGAGTGCAGTAGTAAGGAGTGAGCCAAATCGCGACCAACCAGGAAAACAGGAGCGCGATCGAGATCGTCCAGAAAAGGCTGCCTGCATACTCTCCGGTATTGTCGGGAGAGAACCCAACGGGCGAAAACGCCAGAAGTCCAACAACTGTTCCGCCCAAAAGTGGCCACTTGGTTTGCGATACTATCTTTTGCGCCGCACTGGCAGCGTCTTCGCCTTTCTGGACGCGCACCAATGTGCCTTCGACCACCACGATTGCGTTGTCCACCAACATGCCCAACGCGATAATCAGCGCGCCGAGCGAAATCCGTTGCATGTCCAACCCGTAAATCAGCATGCCGAAAAGTGTCCCGGCCACAGTCACCAACAAGATGCCGCCCATAAGAATGCCGGACCTCAGCCCCATGAAAATCAGCAGCGTGCCAACGACAATGATCAACGCCAGAACCACGTTCATTACGAAGTCATTCACCGATACGCGCACGCTTTCTGATTGGTCCGAGATCGGCACGACATCCATACCGATCGGGCGCTCAGACATCATCGCCTCTAACCGCTCATGAACGGCTTCACCCATGGTCACAACATTGCCGCCCAGATTGTTCGAGATCCCCAAACCTACGGCCTGTTGCCCATCTCGATACAAGAGCGAATTGGGAGGTTCTTTGAACCCGCGCGACACGGTGGTGAAATCCCCCAAGCGGAACGACACACCGGTCTGTGGGTTAGTGATTAATAAGTTTTCAATCGCCTCCACAGAATCGAGCGCCGCGCTCGGGCGGACCTCCAGCCGAACATCCCCGGCCAAAATCGATCCTCCGGGGGTTACAAGGTTCTGACCAGACAGGATGTCCGCGATCTGCTGGGGTGCCAGACCAAGGCTGATAATCCGTGCCAGAGAGTATTCGACGTATATGACTTCTTCCTGCACGCCGTTCAGGACAACTTTGGACACACCGTCGACGGTCACCAATTCTCGCTGCAGGTCTTTGGCGTACTCGTAAAGTTCATCAAGCCCGTACCCCTCGCCAGTGACAGCAAAATAAAGCGCGTATACGTCGCCGAAATCGTCAAACACTTGCGTCGGCAATGCATTCGGCGGCAGCTCGCTCTGGGCATCGTCGACCTTGGCGCGCAGCTGTGTAAATTTCTGGTTCAGCTCTGGATAGTCCGGTGTCGATTGAATGGTGAATTCGACGGACACTGTACTCAGGCCCGGCTCTGAAACAGATCGCACCTCATCAATGCCTTGCAACTGTTGGGCAGCATTCTCGATGACCTCTGTCACCTCTTCGGCCACTTCCTCGGCGCTCGCCCCTGGGTAAGGTGTGATGACCTGCGCCTGACGGATAACGAACTCCGGATCTTCAAAGCGCGGGAGGCTGACATATGCATAATACCCCGCGGCAAGAATAAGCAGGGTCGAGACGGCAGAAATCAGCCGCTTTTCAATCGCAAACCGAGCGAGATCCATCGATTAGCCCCCGATTTTCGTCACGGGGCGCACGGTCATGCCATCCAGTATGTGACTGACCCCTGCAGAGACGATCACCTCACCCGCGTCCAATCCTGAGATAACCGCCACCTGATCGCCCGATGCGGCGCCCAGCTCGACATCGCGGGCTGCGGTGACATTGTCTGCCCCGACGATCCAAACAAATGGATCACCATTTGGTTTTGCCGCCACAGCTGTGAGCGGTATCATCAAATCTGTCGCGTCGATACCTGCTGACGCAATGACGCGTCCGACCATGCCCGGTAAAATCACTGCGTCTGGCGGGACTTCGACGGCCACTCGCCCTTGGTATGTCTGGGTGCTGCTGTCGGCTTGAACGGAGAATTCAACTGTTTCGGCGTCAAACACCTGACCTGGAATGGCGTCAAAAGTGACCTGATTTTGGATCCGGTCCTGTCCACCGGCAGACAACGCTGTCACATCGGGCGCCGGCACGTTGAACGTCAGGTGGACTGTTGACAGCGCTTGAAGCAACGCAATTGATTGGCCCGCCTGGATGTTCGTGAAGTTATCAATGTCGCGCCGCGCGATGATACCTGCGAAAGGCGCCTCTAGGCTTGCGTAATCCAAACTGTTTTGCGCCACTTGCAGCTGGGCTTCCAACCCACGGATCGCGGCCTCGGCGGCCTCGATCTCTTCTGGTCGGCCGCCTGCCAAACCAATCTCCAACTGTTCTTCCTGCGCTGTCAGGTTCGCTTCGGCAACACGGGCCGCTGCCTCGTCATTATCGAGCTGCGCTTGCGCTGCAACCCCACGCTCAAAAAGCTGCCGCGTCCGCTCCACCTGTTCGTTCGCCTGATCAACCTGTGCTTGCGCAGAGGCAACTGCCGCTTCCAAAGCTGCAACTTCTTCGACGCGGGCGCCGGTTCGCAACGCTACTAGATTTGCTTCAGCTTGATCGATCTGACTTTGCAACTGAGCAATCTGTGTCTCAAAATCCCGCGGATCCAACCCGGCAACCAAATCACCGGCTTCAACTTGAACAGCCGCGCGAATAGGAAGGTCTATCACCCGCCCGCTCACCTGAAAGGACAGTTCTACTTCAGCTGAGGGCAAGACGATTGCCGGATACTGTCGTGTAAGGACGCTCGAAGATGCCTCGACGGTGAACACTTTGGCAGGGCGCGGTGCCTGTTCTTGTGAAAAGGCTGATGCGGGCAAAAACAGCCCGATAGCGGCGGCCGCAAGGGCCCATAAACGCAGATGTGTCACTAAGCGCTCCGTCCTCGGTTTCCTATATGAGCGACCGTGACGTCTTGACGGTTGTTTGTAAACGAAATCCTACACCCGACCAAAATGGCTCGCTTTTTTAGAACCGTTTCCAATAAGTTCTGTCGCAATATCGGAGCAGGCGAAACTCAGGTTTTGATGGTCCCATCTGCCACCCAACCATCAAAGATGTCCAAAGCCTTGTCTGCGAAAGCTTGATCGTTGATGTGGCAGTCCAATTCGGAAAACAGGATCGGATCCGTCATGACGGTGCGCATCTCGTCACAAAATTCAGCAAAAGCTTCCGGATCATGCGCGGCGTCTCCGGGTTTGTCCCATTCCTCAATTCCCTGATTGGGCAGGATCATATGGGCAGGCGTGTCCGACGACTTCAAACGTTTGGCTATTTCACGCGCTGTTTCACGTCTTTCTGATCCATTCAAACCAGAGGATTTGATGAGGCGATTATGCGCATGAAACGGGCGGTCCTGGTACTGTGCAGGGATCTCTTGCCAGCCAGCGAAATCGATCAGATCCAGACAGCCCGGTGCAATAATCTGTGGAATGCCCACGCGTCCAGCATTCAGCATCCTGTCGGTTCCCGCATTCACAACTGATCCGGCCATTAGATTCCCGAGTTCAGGTAAAGCGAAATCCATTACACAGGCAAAGCCGCCGTCGGCGGCGATGCTCTCATACGCCATGCCGCCCATGCCAGTGGCGTGAAAAATCGCCACTTCGAATCCACGATCTTCCAGCGCCGGTTTGAGCACTTTCATGTATTTCAAGCAGGACGAGCCCAAAGAGGTCATGCCAACAGTTGGTTTGTCCCCCGCAGGTGGTTCCACCGCCCGCGCCGCACCCAGCACTGCACCTGCCGCCTGACTTAGGGATGATTTGCAGACCGAATTCAGACCGTAAAGCCCGCCAGCCCATAGGATCATCTGAATATCCGCAGACAATCGGGCGGGTTCGATCAAAGGGGAAAATGATACTGTCGACACCACGTATTTTGGCACACCCAATGGCAGCGCTTGGCAAATATCCAACGCCGCATCCGTGCCCATGGTGCCCCCCAGAACGACGACGCCGTGGAATTGGCCCGCCTTTTGCATCTGCGCCGCGAGTTTGCTCGCTCCATTGGCCATAATTTGCATGGCCGTGTTTTCGTCGTCACTGTCTATAGCGGCCTGAATCGAACTGCCTGCAGCCGCTGCGACGTCGTGCTTTGACACATCCGTGGGTTTTGCCGGATCTCCAAGGACGGAAATGTCCATCGTCAGAACGCCGCCACCCAGCGCCGTGATGCGCTCGGCCATGTAATCCAACTCGTCGTTCTTGGTGTCGTATGTGCCGACGATCAAAATGGTTTTGTCGGTCATGCATTCGGATCCTTCCCTGTTTTTGCGGCCACGCAATCGTTCTAACAAACTGCCGACAACATGAGCCAAGATCATGCCACAAAGGCTCACAATTCTCGGTCAACCTAGTCGCCGCGGCGTCTTTTCTGTCCCTTGTGTTGACAGGGATTGGATAATCAATCAACATTTTTGAAACAGTGGTTCACTTAATGAACCACGAGAGGTGGTCATTGAACTAAAACAGGGGTTTGTGATGCTGGACCAAAACACAATAGATACGCTGCGAAAGGCCCCTATCAATCCTCAGGGACTACTCATCGATGGCCAGACGACCGCCGCCACCGATGACGCCACGATGGATGTCATTTCGCCATTGGACGGCACAGTCCTGACAACTATCGCAGCCGGATCAGCCGATGATACCAACCGCGCGGTCCAAGCCGCGCGCGCCGCTTTCGACGATGGACGCTGGCGCAACATGCCACCAGCGATGCGCAAAAAGATCATGCTGAAATGGGCAGACCTGATGGAAGCCGAACAGCTGGAACTGGCAGTCATGGGTGTGCGCGACAACGGCACCGAGATTGGTATGGCCATCAAAGCCGAACCTGGGTCGGCCATTGGCACGATCCGCTACTATGCCGAAGCCATAGATAAGCTTTACGGCCAGATCGCGCCCACCGACCCGCAGTTTTTGGGACTCGTGCACAACGAACCAATTGGCGTCGTCGCTGCGATCATCCCATGGAATTTCCCACTGATGATCGGTGCTTGGAAACTGGGCCCTGCCCTCGCGGCGGGCAATTCCGTCGTGCTGAAGCCATCTGAAATGGCGTCGCTCAGCCTGCTTCGGATGGGGGAATTGGCACTGGAGGCAGGTATACCCGCTGGCGTGCTGAATATCGTCACCGGCACGGGCCAGGTCGTTGGCAACGCACTGTCACACTCCATGGACGTGGATGTCATTGTCTTCACCGGCTCCGGCGCGACGGGTCGCAAACTGCTGGAAGCCTCGGCACGTTCCAATCTTAAGCGATGTTATCTGGAGTTGGGTGGCAAATCGGCCAATGTCGTCTTTGCCGATACCAAGGATCTGTCCGAGGCGGCCAAAGTCAGCGCGGCGGGAATATTTCGAAATTCAGGGCAAGTCTGTGTCGCGGGGTCCCGCTTGCTTGTTGAGCGCCGCATTCACGACGAATTCGTCGCCGAGCTGGCTAAAGCAGCGTCAGGCATGAAAGTTGGTGATCCACTTGATCTAACCACGAACGCTGGCGCCGTGAACAATGAGCGCCAGCTGAACCAAAACCTTGGTTTTGTTGAAACGGCCCAAGCAGAAGGCGGCACGCTCTACCAAGGGGGCGCGCGACTTCACGCTGAGACCGGTGGCTATTTCATGGAGCCCACAATCATTACCGATGTGGCCGAGACACATACCATCGCGCAAAAAGAGGTTTTTGGTCCGGTCCTGGCCGTGACCGCGTTCGATGACGAGGATCATGCGGTGCAACTGGCCAACAGCACGGATTACGGGCTTGCAGGCGGGATCTGGACCGCGGATCTGAGCCGCGCACATCGTATGATCCGCGCCATGCGTACTGGCGTGGTGCATGTCAACACGTATGGCGGCCCGGATGTCACTGTTCCGATGGGCGGCGTCAAACAATCCGGCAACGGACACGACAAGTCACTGCACGCGCTCGAAAAATTCGTTGATCTCAAAACCGCCTGGATCAAACTCTAAGTCTGCTTCAGCGCCTGAACCGCCTATGTAGAGGCAAATCGAGACCGCAACGCGGTCACCGCCGCATCGTACGGGCCCAGGTCCCCTTGTGCGCGTGCAGCCAATTGCGCGCCTTCCAGCAAGGCAAGGACGCCCGGGGCGTCAGCTTCGGACAGGCCATTCAGTTCAACGCTGCCATCGTTCTGGGCTAGCTTCAAGGCATCAGCGATCCAACGGATCACGCCCTGTCGAAAGGTGCGGATATCCGACATAACCGCTTCGGGCAGTGGGTCCGCGTGCGCCGAAAAAGACACGCACAGGCAAACGGTTTCTCCGCCTGATAGCGCATCGCGATAAATATCGATTAACGCGTCCAGTCGGCCCGCTCCGGTGGTTCGCGATTTGTTGACTTCGTCCAAATCGGCAAAAAACGACTTTGTGTACCTAAGAATTAGCGCCAGCGAGAGATCTGATTTGGTGGGAAAGTGATAGTGAATGCTGGCTTTTCGAATGCCAACCTCGTCTGCCAAATCAGCATAGCTGAACCCATCAAACCCGCGCCGGCGCGCGGCCCGTTCGGCTACGTCCAGAAGTGCGGTTTTCGTGTCATGCGCCATAGCGTCTTTCCTCACTCTTCTTACTTAGAAGTTGGCCCAGAACCTCATCTGCTGAGGCGAGCGCACCTTCAAGAAACCCACCGGCATCCGGCGCGTTTTCGGTTCCTGCAAAGATCAGACGGTTGTGCCACAACCCGTCAAGACTTTGCGGTCTGCCGTAATTCGGATGCGCGCGCAACGGACGTTGGTCTGCCGCGACTGCCGTGTGCTTATCGAAAGCCCAATCCTTTAGATACAGCGCCGCTGGGTCCTGTGCCTGAGGCCCAAAAAGGCGCACCAACTGGGCAACGATCGCGGCCCGCAGTTGCGTTTCATCCTGCCGGGCCTGCGGCGGCACGCCGACAAATCCAAAAAGCGCGTAGGGCCCGCCTTTTTCAGGGGAGGCGTCATGCACTTCCACCAATGGACCATGCTGGCTCATCGCATCACCTGACAGCCCCGCTTGTCTCCAGAACGGTTCAGAATACACCGCGACCGCTTTGGCCTGACCCGCCATCCAGGTTGGGACCGCTTGCATATGCGCCATGGCGTTTTCAGGAAGAGCCGGAGCATAGACAAGTTCGGCAGCAACCCGGGGTGGCAACGCAAGAATAACCCGATGCGCCCTGATCACCTTGCCCGCTACAAAATGGACTGAGACGCCATTCTCTAAGTCTCTGACAGACTGAGCAGACATCGACAGGCAACGTCGATGATCCGGGATGCGGGAGACCAAACCATCCGTCAAAGCGGCCATTCCACCGTCAATGCGCCAGGAACCTTCCATAGAACTGAACCCGACCCCACGCTGGGTTTGGCCATTGCGACCCTCGAACATCAAATCGCCTTCAGCGAATTGATCAAAACGCTGCGCGCCCAATTGATGCGCCAACGCCGCGATCCGGGGCTGCCCCGGCCAGAACCAGGACGGACCCAAGTCAAACGCGCTGTTGCCGTGCGGCTGCGACATCACCCGTCCGCCATACCGCGACCGCGCTTCGACAAGAAGGTAGTCCTGACCTGCGTCCTCCAGACCCAGCGCGATCGCAAGGCCTGCGAGGCCACCACCGACTATCAATGTGTCTGTCGTGTCCATGCTGTTGTCAGACGGCCGGCGCTTGCGCATAAGGCAAATGGCCGGTTTTCATCCAGATCATTGCCCCTTCGGTTCCGGCCGTTGCCTCCAGTTTGGCAGTCTCCGGCAGGCGCAACCATCCACCTGATTTCAACATATCGCCGCCTTCGTCCACAGAACCCGACAAGACCAACAGCTCACCGCCGCCGTTCAACGGGTCACTCAAGACCTCGCCGGGTTCCAGCCGGTGCACGCTCACAGTTTCCTTGTCGTCCTGATACAAGATCGCCGATCCATTTTCCAAAGCTTCAGCCATGTCGACACGCATCTGATGGCGGTCGTCCGGGTCAAACTGCCAGAGCTTCACGAAAATCACACAGCCCTCTTTGGAGCCAGGCGTGTGCGAGCTTGTCGGTGGGTTGCGGACATATGTTCCTGCGGGGAAGTCGCCATGTTCGTCCTGAAACACCCCATCCAGCACGATGAACTCTTCACCGCCAGTGTGAGTATGGGCCGAAAACGACGAGTCCGGAGCGTAGCGCACGATTGTGGTTGCACGCGCGACTTCGTCGCCAATTCGATCGAGCATGCGGCGATCCACCCCCGGCATGGGGGACGCGACCCAGTCCAGGTTCTCAGAATGAACGACAACGCGTTGCGAAAAATCTGCATTGATTTCCATGATCCGTTCCTCGTTGATCAACTATCTACTAGTAGGTAATCTGCTTTCAGCGAAACGCAACCCCTAACGTCACAGAAAATTGCACCGGGATGCATGTTGCATTCCAAAGCGTGCTGTTGGCATGCTCAGGCTCCTTTCATTCACTAGATGGTGCACCTTATGACTTCATTCACGAACCAGTCCATTCGCGTCGATATCGTGTCCGACGTTGTCTGCCCTTGGTGTGCCATTGGCTATCTGCAACTGGCCCGGGCGGCCGAGGCGCAGCAGATCGACCTTGATGTCCACTGGCATCCCTTCGAGTTAAACCCACACATGCCGCAGGATGGGGAAAACCTCTTTCAACACCTTTCTGCGAAGTATGGCATCACCGCCGCGCAATCCGAACAAAACCGCATCCAGATGACTCGGTTGGGCGCAGATCTGGGATTCGCGTTCAACTTCACCGATGACATGCACATGTGGAACACGTTTCGGGCCCATCAATTGATTGACTGGGCTGAAACACAAGGGTCTGCCCATGCGTGCAAACTCGCGCTTTTAAAAGCGCATTTCACAGATCGTCGCAACGTGGCAGACATCGATGAGCTCGCCAAAATCGCTGGCGAAATTGGCCTTGATGCCACCGTGGCCAAACACGTTCTGGAAACTGCTGAGTACGCGGACGAGGTGCGCAGGAAGCAAACGTTTTGGACCAGCAAGGGCATCCAAGGCGTTCCCACGATGATTTTCGCAGCTCGTTACGCGGTTACCGGAGCGCAAGGCGTCGAGAACTATAGCGCGATATTACAGAAAGTGACGGCTGAAAACGCAGCGTGAATAGCGGAATGCGCAATAATAGAAACCGCGTTAATAAGTATACTTGCCAAACCGGCTCCTGTTCCGGAAACTCAACACCACACGAAGACGTTTGAGGTGTCGATGGACATACACAGAATGCCGGGTCACCTGATCCGCCGACTGAACCAAATCTCGGTCGCTTTGTTTTCTGAACATATGACGCGCGCTGGCCTGTCACTGACACCTGTTCAGTTCGCCGCACTCTCTGCTGTCGAAAAGCATCCCGGTACCGATCAGGCCACGGTTGCGGGTCTGGTCGCGTATGATCGTGCGACGCTGGGCAAAGTCATCGACAAGCTGGAAGAACGGGGATTTATGGTGCGAACAACCTCCGCGACAGATCGACGTGCGAAGTCGCTTGATTTGACAGCAGAAGGCCGGGACCTACTGACCAAGGCTCGTCCGCTTGTTCTGGAAATTCAGCCCGATATCCT
>CAYODE010000081.1:0-16197 GCA_964402685.1 uncultured Aestuariivita sp.
TCCGAAGAGCCTGGGAAGTCCAAAGACCTTGTTCTGGTGGTCGACGTGGGCACAAATGCCGAGATCCTTCTGGGCAACACCGAACGGGTGCTTGCCTGTTCCTCCCCCACCGGTCCTGCGTTTGAAGGCGCGCAAATCAGCTCTGGTCAACGGGCGGCACCCGGCGCCATCGAGCGGATCGAAATCGACCCCGTGACGAAGGAGCCCCGCTTCCGCGTCATTGGCAGCGATCTTTGGTCAGATGACGCAGGGTTCTGGGAGGCGACTGCTGCAACAGGGATCACTGGCATTTGTGGATCCGGCATTATCGAAGCTGTTGCCGAGATGCGCATGGCCGGGTTACTGGACGAAAGCGGTCTGATCGGGTCCGCTACGCAAACTGGAACCGCGCGCTCTGTCCCGGAAGGACGTACGCATTCTTACCTGATCCACGACGCCAGCACCGACGGAGGCCCTCGCATCACGGTGACCCAAGGCGACATACGGGCTATCCAGCTTGCCAAATCTGCGCTGTATGCCGGTGCGCGGCTGCTGATGGACGAAATGGGTGTGGACCGCGTTGATCGTGTTGTTTTAGCGGGTGCCTTTGGCGCACATATCTCGACCAAACACGCGATGGTTTTGGGCATGATCCCGGATGCGCCGCTGGACAAAGTCACATCAGCGGGTAACGCCGCAGGCACGGGCGCGCGCATCGCACTCTGCAACATCGCAGCGCGCTCCGAAATTGAACGGGTCGTGCGCGAAATCACCAAGGTTGAAACCGCGATCGAACCGAAGTTCCAGGATCATTTCGTCGCCGCAAACGCCATTCCGCACAAAACCGATCCATTCCCGGATCTGGCAACAGTCGTCACGCTACCGAATGTCAGCTTTAACACCGGTGGTTCGGACAATGCCGAGGGCGGAGGTCGGCGACGGCGCAGACGTGCGTGACGGCTCTATCCGGCACGCGTTGAATGCTCTAGCGTGAAGCGCAAACCGGAGGGGCCATGACAGACAATCGCGATCAACAGGAATTCTGGACAGATATCGCCGGGCCAAAATGGGCAGAGCATCAACGTGCCATGGATGCGCTGATGCAGCCGATACTGGACGGTGTGATCTCACGTGCTGAACTGAAACCCGGAGCGCAGGTCCTGGACATCGGTTGCGGCACCGGGGCGAGCGTGATCGCCGCGGCAGATCAGGTCGAGGCATCAGGTCATGTTCTTGGAGCCGACATCTCCTCTCGTTTGCTGGACGTCGCCCGTTTGCGGACAAAAGACTTGTCCAATATCACACTGGTCGACGCGGATGCGGCCAGCCACCCGTTTGACGAGGCGCGTTTTGACAACCTGATCTCCCGCTTTGGTGTCATGTTCTTTAGCGACCCGGTCGCCGCGTTCGCCAATATGGCCAAGGGGTTGAAACCTGGCGCGCGACTGGTATTCGCCGCTTGGGGCGACATCCGCGAGAACCCGTTTTTTACTTACGCAGCCCAAGCCGCACGGGACGTGTTGGGACCCATACCCAAATCTGACCCCGACGCCCCCGGCCCCTTTGCATTTCGGGACCCGGACCGCGTGAGCGGTATCCTGTCAGATGCTGGGTTTTCCAATCTGGATATCGATGTCGAAGACCTCCACCTGAGACCGTCAGGTCCTTTGACAAAATTTGCAGAACAGTTGTGTGACATTGGACCTGCTGAGTCCGCGCTCAAGCATTTTGAAGCAAACGCCCAGCAACGTGCCGACGTCGAAGCTCGCTTGGCCGAGGTCTTTGCACCGTTTGAGACAGACGGACACTTGCGCGTGCCGGCTCGCATCAATTTCGTCTCTGCCACAGCATAAAGGTCTGATATGAAACGGTTGTTTCCATCCTTGCCCGACAACGCCCATCTCGCGGATGTGTTGAAAGCGTTTCCGGCGACTGTGCGTCCGTTGATGGAGTTCCATGATATTCTCATGCGCGGCGACAGTGACTTGTCCGTTGCGGAACGAGAGCTGATTGCCGCCTATGTCTCGGGCCTCAACGCCTGCAGCTTTTGCTTTGGCGCACATAAACTGATGGCACGGGCTTTCGGCATGGAAGAGTCGCTGATGGACAATCTGGTGAATGACCCGGATCACGCAGATGTGGATGATGCGATGCGCCCCCTGCTCGCTTATGTAGCCAAACTGACGCGCACGCCATCAATGCTGACAGAAGCGGATGCGCAAGCGGTCTATGCAGCGGGTTGGTCAGAAGCTGCACTTTACGACGCCATCCAAACCTGCGCGCTTTACAATCTGATGAACCGGATCGTCGAAGGCACAGGCGTAGCGCCCTACCCCGACATTGCGGAAGATCGCATAGAAGACGAGCTTAGCGCTCGGCGGTCGCGCACATACATGGATTTCGGCCGAAGCATCGGTGTGATCGACTGATCGCTTGACGGTCTGACGGACCAGTTCTATCACCCATGTCCCAGAGCGCGGGTATGGTGAAAAGGTATCACGCGAGCTTCCCAAGCTTAAGTTACGGGTTCGATTCCCGTTACCCGCTCCAAGTTTGCCAGAGTTTACTGACGGTTCTGCCCTTACCGCCTCAGGAATAGAGCCCCGCCACCCGGCCGCGGAGTTGCACAAGTGACAAAACCGTATCGATGGTCGGCGTCGGTGTGTTAGTCACCCGCCCCAATTCCTGGACGGACCCTACCAGCGCGTCGATCTCCATCGGGCGGCCCTGATCCAGATCTTGCAGCATTGAGGTGCGGTGCGCGCCAACAGCAGCGCCGCCATCAATGCGACGATCCACGTCGATCGGGAACTTCACCCCCAGTTTTTCGGCGATTTCTTGGGCCTCGACCATCATGCCACGCGCCACGGCTCGTGTGCCGGGATCGGTGCACAAAACATCCAAAGTGGCGTGGGTCAGGGCCGAGATTGGATTGAAAGACAGGTTGCCCCACAGCTTGACCCAAATCTCATCACGCAAACGCGGACGCACCGGCGCCTTCAAGCCAGCTGCGCTCAATGCTTTCGACAGCGCCAGGGCGCGCTCGGATTTCGATCCATCGGGCTCACCCAGCGAAAACCGATTGCCTTCGATATGCTTGATCACGCCGGGTTCGCTGACTTCGGCCGCGGGATAGACCACGCATCCCAACACATGGTCCGGACCAAAGCCGTTCCATTGCGCATCGCCAGGATCGACGCTGGCTAGACGCGTGCCCTCCAGCTTTCCACCGATCTTATGAAAATACCACCAGGGCACGCCGTTCACACCAGACACAATGGTGGTATTGGGCCCGATCAGTGGCTGCATCTTCTCCACCACGGGTGGGACCGAATGCGCCTTGAGCGTCACGATGACGTAATCCTGCGGGCCAAGGTCAGACGGATTGTCCGACGCAGTGACCGGCACGGTCACCGGATCAGCACCCTCTTCATGGAGGGTCAGACCCTTTTCTTGCATTGCGGCCAAATGTGGTCCACGTGCAACCAGGCTGACATCTGCACCCGCTTGCGCCAGTTTAACCCCCATGTAACCGCCAATGGCGCCGGCTCCGAAAACGCAAATCTTCATATTGTAATCCTTGTGTGGCGCGTTCGCTTATGCGCGCGCCTGAGAGTCTCATGCTATGATTGTGCACGTACAGAGAACAGGGATTTGAGCCCTCCCCCTGCGCCCCATCATGCCGCGGCTTCGACCAACCCCAGTTTTTCTGCCAGACCAATGCGTTGCATCTTGCCCGTCGCCCCTTTCGGGATTTCATCCAGAATGATCACCTTGCGGGGCACTTTGAAATCCGCCATCCGTTCTGCGGCAAAGGCGCGGATGTCCTTTTCAGTTGCCTCTGATCCTTCGGCCAGCACGATCGCGGCGGCAACCTCTTCCCCAAGCTTGGGATGCGGCAAGGCAAAGGTCACGACTTGCGTAATCGCCGGGTGATCCAACAACACGCCGTCGACTTCCAACGGGCTGATCTTTTCCCCGCCGCGGTTGATGATTTCTTTCAAGCGACCCGTCAGGTGCAAAAAACCATCTGCGTCAAACGCGCCTTGGTCCCCGGTCCGGAACCAACGTTTGCCGTCAGCTTCGAAAAAGTTCTTTTCGTTTGCTTCGGGGTTGCCTTCATACCCCGGAGTGACGTTGGGCCCCGAGATGGCCACCTCGCCGGTTCCATCAATCAGATGGTTTTCCGTTTCATGCGCGATGCGCACCAACGGCCCGGCTTGCACGCCCACTGACCCGGGCTTTTGCAAATCCATCCGGTTGCAACACATCTGATGCGCCGCTTCGGTCATGCCGTAAGCTTCGACCACTGGTGCACCAAAGGTTTCGTTCAGCTGTGTCATTACCTGCGCGGGCAGAGAGGCCGAAGACGAGCGCAGGAAGCGCAGGTTGGCCGCTTCGATCACGTCCTTGTTCCGACCCGCGCGCGACAGGATCGCTTGATGCATTGTGGGAACCGCCGTGTACCACGTGGGCTGAGCCTGGCTCATCCAGCTGAAAAACCGCAGTGCATCAAATCCGGGTGCGCACCAAATGGAGGCTCCAGCAGACAATGAGGCGGTCACAGCGGCGACCAATCCATGAATGTGGAAAAGCGGCATGACGTTCAAGCACCGGTCCGACGCTGTCAGATCGAGGGACTCGGCGATATTCTGCGCTGAAGCGGCCACGTTCGATTGTAGCAAGGGAACGATTTTGGGGCGCGAGGTCGTTCCGGACGTATGAAGAATCAATGCCACGTCGTCAGCTTGAGGCGCACCGGAATCCGAATGTCCGGCAGCGCCTTCGGCTTTCAGATCAAACGCACCTGCCGGAGCGTCGTCCGCAACAACAAGCCGCAAAACGGTTAAGCCAAATCGTTGCGCGGCTGCCAGCGCTGGGCCATCGTAGCCTGCCTCGACGACAATCGCTTTGGCTTTCAGGTCTTCCAGATAAAACGCGAACTCGTCTTCCCGATAGGCCGGGTTGAGCGGCGCAGTGGTTGCTGACTGCGCGATCGTAACAAACGCCACCGCCATCTCAGGACCGTTTGGCAGGACAATTGCCACCCGGTCACCGCGCCCTACTCCACAGTCATGCAGCTGAGAGGTCACTTTCGCCGCCTGTGCGCGAAGCCCGTCATAGCTCATCCAGTCGCGGTCCGGTGCGCCGATGGCAGGCGCATCACCCGGGTGCGCGGCCAGCAATGCCTGAATAGTGGTGTCCATGGTGGAGTTCCTTCTTCTTCGCGTGCCCGGCCTTATTCGGCAGGTGCCACGTTCTCTTTTTTCGGGTTCTTGCGCAGAACCTTAAGCAAAGGCAACAGGAAGAACACAAGTGCCAGGACCATGAACGTGGCCGAGAGCGGGCGTTCGACAAAGGCCATCACATTCCCCTGTTCCGATATCAGTGTCTGACGGAAGCTCTTTTCCATCAACGGGCCAAGAACTAGGGCCAGAACCAGCGGAGCCAACGGGTAATCGGCTTTGCGGAGCAGATAACCCGCGACGCCAAAACCCAGAATGAGCCAGACATCATGCAGTTTTTGACTGGGCGCATACCCTCCGACAAGGCACAGAACGAGGACTAGCGCACATAGAACCGTAAAGGGCATCCTGAGAGCCCAGACGAATAAGGGGATCAGCGCTAGATTTATAGCAACGGCCGCGAAGTTCGCCGTATAAAGCGACGAAATCAGCCCCCAGACAAAATCAGGTTGTTCGATGAAGAGCATCGGACCGGGCACCAAACCCCACATTACCATCCCCCCCAGCAACAGCGCTGTTGTCGGCGACCCCGGAATACCAAGTGTGAGCATGGGCAGCAGCGAGCCAGTAGAAGCCGCGTTATTCGCGGTCTCAGGCGCGGCGACACCTTCTATGTTCCCTTTGCCAAAGGTCTCTGGCTTTTTGGACGTCGTTTTGGCCATGCCATAAGCCATCAAAGCAGCAGGTGTCGCGCCTGCGGCAGGCAACATGCCCACAAAGAAACCAAGGAATGACCCCAAAGACATCGTCTTCCATAGCCGGTTAATGGCTTTCATACCCAGCCACAGCTCCTTGAAGGTCAGCTTTGCTGGGGTCACGCTGGGCGATGTGCGTTGGGTTTCGATGGTGTAGAGCACTTCACCCACGCCATAAACGCCTATGGCCAAGACCAGGAATGAAATCCCAGAATAAAACCCGGGTTGATCAAAGAAGATGAGCCTCGGCTGGCCAGAGATGAGATCAAGACCGACGGTGGAGAGCACCAGACCCAAACAAATCATGATCAGCGTTTTCAGAACATCATCGCCGCCCAGCCCAACGAACGTCGTGAACGCCAAAAGAACCAACGCGAACTCTTCCGCAGGCCCAAACGCCAGCGCCAGATCCGCCAGCGGCACCGCGAAGATGGTGAAAAGAACGACAGAAATCGTCCCACCAACAAAAGACGCCATCGCCGCGGCAATCAGAGCGAGACCCGCTTTGCCCTGTTGCGCCATGGGGCGCCCGTCAAACGTGGTTGCCACCGCCGTGGAGGATCCTGGTATGCCCAGCAAAACCGATGAGATCGCCCCGCCATACATCGCGCCGTAATAGATCGCACAAAGCAGAATGATCGCGGACGATGGCGGCACAATGAATGTCAGTGGCAGCACAATCGCCACCCCGTTGACCGATCCCAACCCCGGCATCGCACCGATGAACAGGCCCGCTGTGACCCCAAGGATCACGATCATCAGGTTTAAGGGAGAGAGCGACGTCGCAAACCCGTCAGCAAGAAGTGCAAGGATATCCATGGCCCAAGCTCCTTAGAAGAAGGTTGCGTAAAGCGGAATGAACCACGCCTCAGTCCAGCCTTTGGGCAACAGGATCTTGAGCGTGACTTCGAAGAAAAAGAACAGAAAGACCGGTGTCGAAAGGGTCAGGATCAAGGTCAGGACCCACCCATGGCGACCGTAAATCTTAAGATACCAGAACATGAACAGCGGGATCGCGATGTAGCTGCCTGCGTAAGGCATCAATGCGATCGTGATCGCAACCGCCACACCAACCGAAATCACCGAGCGCAACGTGACATGGTCAAAAAATGCCTGCTGCGTCTGTTCCTGCAAAAAGCTGCGCACCAGAACACCACCGGCGGCCAGGGCCATGATCAGCGAGAGCCAAAACGGAAATGCGCCACCTCCGGGTCCGCCGGTCTCCCCGTTCCAACCTATGGGCAGGGCTACGGCATGGCTCATAAAGTAGAGGCTCATTCCAATGATGGAGAGCGCGATCAGGCGGTCAGCGGTTTGCAAGGGTTTGCTCCCGGAAGAGTGTCTGGGTCATGAAGACAATTGGCAGGCCGACATGAAGCATCGGCCTGCCGGTTCACATCAGGACAGAGGCGTGCGTTTAGGAGCTTTCGCCCATCATGCCGAGAATCTCAGCATGCTTTTCACGCTCTTCAAGGAAGTAGGCCTGAAGCTCATCCCCGGTCAGGAAGTCCGCCATAAGCGCTTTTTCCTGAGTGTACGTCTTCCATTCTTCTGTCTCGGACAAAGCGCGGAATAGCTCGCTGTAGTACGCGACGGCCTCAGCTGGCATGTCCTTTGGACCAACGAAGGAGCGTTGCATCCAATACACGATGTCATGACCCAATTCGGTGGCCGTTGGCACATCCGGGAAGGCTTCAAGCCGTGTTGGCGTGAAAGCTGCGATCGGACGGGACTTGCCGGCTTTGTAGAAACCCATTTGCTCGGACGGGTTGTTGACCGTGGAGTCGATGTGACCGCCCACCAGGTTCTTGGCGACATCTCCGCCCCCTTTGAACGGAACGTAGGTGATTTCGATCCCGAACTCGTTTTCCAGCATTGCGGTCACAAGGCTGTCTTCCTGACCTGTACCTGTACCGCCCATTTTCCATGTGCCGCCTGAGGCTTTTACTGCTGCAACCCAGTCATCCATAGTCTGGATGTCGCTGTCTGCGTTGACCCACAGGACGAACGTATCCAGCGCCATGCGAGCAATCGGGGTGAATTCGGCGATATCGACGCCGATATCTATGCGCAGCGGTGTGGTGTAATAGCTGTTCAGCGTCGCCATGATCTTGTGATCATTGCCGCCATTGTCTTTCAGATACCGCAATGCCTCAGCACCGGAGCCGCCGCCCTTGTTGACGGGCAGGACCGGCATCGTGGCCAACTTTTCTTTCTGAATGATCGATTGGAACAACCGTGCGAGCCGATCTGCGCCGCCGCCCTGTCCCGCCATGATGACCATTTCAATCGGTTTGTTGGGCGCCCAATCCGCAGCAGCAGCTGGAACGCTGGCCCCTGCAGTGATCAGAGCGGAAGCCGCGAGAGCGATCGCTGAACGGCGCGTGAAAGTGTTGATCATGTGTTTCCTCCCAATGACACCAACAACCCGAACCAATGCAGGCTCAAACTGAAAACGGCTGTTGTCTGAAGGGTGTTTTAGAGCGCACGACAGAATATTCTCGCAGAAAGGGGTTGGCGGGTATAAAATTACCTTTACATCATTTACAATTGTAAAGGTGTAAACACATGAGCAAAACATTTGTTGGCCCACAACTGCGCCAATTGCGCCGGTCGCATGACGAAACCCAGGCCCGCATGGCCGAAAGACTGGGGATCAGTCCGGCGTACGTCAACCTGTTAGAAAGCAACCAAAGATCCCTGTCCGTGCAGGTCCTTGTTGCCATCACCGAAGCCTATGGCGTGGACTGGCGCGAATTGCTGAGAGAGGGCGAAGAGAACCGTGTGCCCGAGCTCCGCGCTGCGATGCGCGATCCGATCTTTCCCGGTGATGCGCCCGATGTGCAGGAACTCCGCGCCGCGTTGGATCATGCCCCCCGCGTCGTGGATCGGTTTTTACAACTCTACCAAAGTCACACGGCGCTGACAGATCGCCTGAACCGGATGGCTGGAACGACCGACGCATCGGATATTTTCGCCACCTCCCCCGAAACCGCAATCCATGATGTCTTTCGCGATCATGGCAATTACTTCGACGTGTTGGAGCGCGTGGCCGAAAACTTTCGCAGCCGGATCGGCGGTGCGGCTGATGACATGTACGCCTCCATGAAGCGTTTCTTGCGGGTCGAAATGGAATTGACCGTGCAAGTTGTTTCACCCGAACAAATGCCAGACACGCTGCGCCTCTTCGACCGCGACCGGGGCGAAGTGTGGCTGTCCCAGGCGCTGGATCACACCAATCGCGTTTTTCAACTGGCGCATGTTCTGGGCCTGTTGGTGTGCTCAGATCACGTAGACACAATTGTCTCAAATGCCGAGATCGCAGACCCGGACGCAAAGGCGCGTCTGGCGGTTGAGCTCACCAATTACTTCGCCGGGGCCATTCTGATGCCGTATGAGGCGTTTCTGTCACTGGCGGAAGAGACGAAATACGACCTGGACAGGCTCGCCTCTGCCTTTGGGGTCAGCTTTGAACAAGTCTGCCACCGCCTTACGACCTTGCAAAGAGAGGGCCGCAAAGGCGTGCCATTTTTCTTCTTAAGGGCGGATCGCGCCGGAAATGTCACCAAGCGGTTTAATTCAACCCCCTTCACACTGGCCGATCGCGGTGGGTCTTGCCCGGTCTGGGATATCCATGGCGCATTGCGGACACCGGGTGTGATGATCCCTCGGTTCGTTCAACTGCCGGACGGGGGTCAGTTCTTTACCCTGTGCCGCTCAACAGATCGGCCTGTTTTCAGCCGCGGGACCCAAGACCGTAGGCTGGCGGTGGCGCTGGGCTGTGAACGGGCACATGCGGACAAGATCTGTTATGCGGAACCGTTCAATCTCAAAGACCCCGAGATCTTTCATCCCATCGGCATTTCCTGCCATGTCTGCCCACGCAAAGCCTGCACGCAGCGTGCGCACCAACCGTTGAACATTCAGCTGGGCATCGATGCGGATCGTCGGGGGAGTACGCGGTACGAAAGCTGACTTGCGCCGGGGACCGAAATGCGACCAAGTGGCAGCATCGAGAAAGGAACAGCGATGCGACCACGCGCTTATCTGGATCCGATGCCCGTTCGTGGCCGGATCGATAAACCTCAACCTTTGGGCCTGCCGATCATCAATATGGGCTTCAACGAGTTGCCGTGGCCACCCCCGCCTGCTGTGGCAAAGGCATTGGAAGAGGCAAGCCATCACGCGCAGTCTTATGGCAGCCCCTTTTGCGACACGCTCCGCGAGGCTTTGGGTCAGGTCCACGGGCTGAACCCGGATCACATCATCTGCGGCAATGGGTCTGAAGAATTACTGGACGTCATCGCCCGCGTCTTTGCGCGGGCCGGCGATGAAATCCTGATCAGCCAATTCGGCTATATCCAATTTGCACTAACCGCCAACCGCGTCGGTGCCGATTTGGTCAAAGCACCCGAAGAGCACTACACTACAGACATCGATGCGATCCTGTCAGCCGTGACAGAGCGCACGCGTGTGATTTTTCTGGCAAACCCGAACAACCCAACGGGCACGATGGTTCCTGTTGAAGACCTCAAGCGCCTCGCGCAGAGCCTGCGAGAAGATGTTCTGTTGGTGCTGGACCTTGCCTATGGCGAGTTTGCGCCAGACGGATATTGCGCGCAGGTTCATACGTTGGTTGATCAACACGAAAATGTCGTCGTCACCCGCACATTTTCCAAAGCGTATGGTTTGGCAGGCGCACGTGCAGGATGGTGTCATGGACCCGCGTGGATCATCCCGGCGCTTTATGCCGCCCGCGGTATGGGTCCGGTGAACGCGCTTGCACAGGCCGCTGCAGTCGCCGCTTTGTCGGACATGGACACAGTTGACAAACGGGTCGCGGCGATACTGCAGGAACGTATACGTTTGACGAACCAACTGACTGACCGTGGCTGCCATGTATTGCCCAGTCACACCAACTTCTTGCTGCTCAGCCCGCCCGACAAGGACCCACACACAACCGAAGCTGTTATCGTCCACTTGTTTGATGCTGCTGGACTTATCGTCACGCGCACCCGCGAAGCCGGGTTGGAAGAATTCCTGCGCGTGTCGATTTCACTTCCAGAGCATAGCGACCTTTTGCTCAGCGCACTGGACGCGTTTCTCACGCAGAATGCGTGACCGGAAAACCCGGGGGAGGCCCCTATCCTTTGACGGGCATTTTGTCCAAGTGGTGCAGCATGGCGACAAAGGCATCAAGCCGACCCTGCTGATAGGATGCTACGTCCATACCTTTGTATTCAAGGAAGCCCTGCCCGTCCCGAAGGCCTGTCCGGCCGTTTGACATGTTTTCTTGAATGATCTCCGGGGCGGCGAACCGATCGTCGCCGGTAGCCTGCGCCATATAGCGACTGGCATAATAGAGAATGTCGCCCCCGCCCCAATCGATGAATTCAAGCAGCCCCAAGACAGCAAACCGGAATCCGAATCCGTATTTCGTCGCTTTGTCGATGTCTTCCGGAGTAGCCACCCCCTCCTCCACCAGACGCGCGGCCTCATTCATCGCTAGTGCTTGGATACGTGGGACGATATACCCGGGGCTGGCCTTGCACACGACAGGGACTTTGCCAATGCGCTCAAGCAACTCTTTGAGTGCTTCTGTCGCTTCAGCACTTGTTGCGTCACCGGGCGACACTTCCACCAACGGCACCAGAAACGCAGGGTTCAGCCAATGCGCATTCAGGAACCGTTCCGGATGGCTGACCAAAGGTTGCAGGTCATTGGACAAGATCGTCGACGTCGTAGACGCAATGATCGCTTTGGGGTCTGCGTGGGCGCAGACCCGTTCGAAGGCATTCGCCTTAGCCTCAATCGTCTCGGGCACCCCTTCAAAGATCATGGAGGCGCCTTGCAATCCGTCTGCCATTTGATCGTTGGAGAAGAAGGCCACACGGTCCAGCATGATCGGGATTTCGTCGCGCGCCATCAGCCCGAACCCCGACATCAAGGTAAGCGTCGCCTCCAGTTCTTGCCGGGCGTCATGCAGCAACTGTTCCGCATTCTGCGCGCCACGCGGTTTTGCATCTATCAAGCGAACCGGATGACCCGCATAGGCAAAGGCCACGGCCATGCCCCGACCCATGCGACCAGCGCCAACGCAGGCAATGACCTCTTTGTCGGCCATCTCAGCCCCCTTCTTTCAACAGGGTTTGCAATTCGCCTTGGCTCATCTCGGCGAGGCCCAGGTTTTCCAACGTTCTGCCATCCGCGCGGAAATCGCCGTCGCAGATCCCTGACCCAATCGCCAAAAGGCCGGTCGCAGTTGGCGCCGGAACACCCGCCCAGTCAGCCACCGAGACAAGGAAAGCTAGCCCCGTTTCAACATCTTCACGCATGTAACGGTGTTCCGTCAGCACGAGGTGTTCGCGCCAGTCGCCACTATCGGTCAGCTTGTCGTGCGCTGCGTTGCCGTACATCCAGTCGGAGGTGTTGTAGTGATCGGCCAGCGGGAAATGCGGTGCACCATATCCCAACGCTTCGCGCACCGCGATACGTTCGTGATCCAGCCGGGTTGTGACACGCCGAATGGCAGGTTGCGTGCCTTCGTTGTGAATGTCCCAATGATCAAAATGTTCAATTGGCCCGGCATTCATCATGATAAGTGGCGGGTGAATAATGGGGCCTGCATTCATCAACGCCCCTGAAAGCGCATCACCCGCCCATTCAACTGATGGATACGCTTGTGAAAGGATGTCATGGGCGTGGTCCGCGTTCTTCACAGGGAAAACGCCAGTCGGAAGGCGCGTGGCCCTTGTGGTTATTGCGATTATATCCTCTCCATGCATCCGCGTGAGGTAGGGAAGCGTTCCAGCCTCTGCCCAACTCACATCCGATGTGTTTCCAGCCTTCCGGACAATATCGGCCATGATCCAGCTGCCGAAGCTGCCTGGCGGCAGGAAAACAACCTGACCATCCGAAAGGTGAGGCGCCAACAGTTTCGCGATGTCTTTCTGCGCTGTGGCAGGTGTAGGGCATACAATCAGTTGAGTACCGGACACCGCTTCGCCGATATCATCCGTCACGGTGGAAATCCGAACCGGGCGTTCTCCTTCATAATCCTTAAGGGTCAGTGTGTTTTCACGCGCACGCAGAACGTCTTGAGCAGCAGAATTGCGTCGCCAGAACCGCACCCGATGCCCTTGTTCTGTAAGGTCGACCGCTGCGGCAGTTGAGCCGTTTCCACCACCTAGAACTGCAATATCCATAGATCTCCCCCACCTGCTTCCGAACACTTCATCTGCAAATTACATGAAATTTCATACAACCGGATTGTGCCTGTGTTTGCAAACGGGTCAAGCTTTTCATATGCAAATGCATAGATTTTTTGACGAGACGTCTTGCAACCCTACCTCAAGGGTGCAAGATGCCTGCGGCAAAATCGCCCACTCTGGCTGTCCGCAGCCCAAAAGAAGACACATCAGGGAGACGCAAAGATGTCCTTTTTCACCCGCCTTTCTACAAAGGCAGCAACAGTCCTGCCCGCGATTGGCCTCGCGCTCAGCATGGGCGCAACCTCGGCTCAGGCGGAAGACCGCATCGCCGCGGTTCACGCCTTCCCCGACTTCCTGGTCTACACAAAGACCTTCCTCGCGATGGTGGATGACATCAACGAACGCGGTAAAGGCGTCGTTCAGATCGAAGTACGTGGCGGTCCTGAAGCGATCGGCATGTTCCAGCAGCCCGAAGCGGTGCGCGACGGCGTGATCGACATGGTGCACACACCCGGGTCTTTCTATGGCGCGAACGTGCCGGAGATTGATGCGATGGTTGCCTCCCGCGTGACGCCCATGGAAGCACGCGCAAACGGCGGTGCGGCTGTAATGGACGAAGCACACCGCGAACGCTTCAACGTGACCCACCTGGGTTGGATCGACGGCGGCATCAAGTTCCATATCTTCATGAACAAAGCGCCTGTTTTTGATGACAACGGTGTTCTCGACCTGACGGGCGTGAAGCTTCGCGACAACCCAATTTACAACGCCTTCTTCACTGCGCTGAACGCGACGACATCGTCGATGCCTGCGACAGAAGTCTATTCGGCGCTTGAAAAAGGTGTTGTCGACTCCGCGGCTTGGACGCAGATCGGCATTCCACAGCTCAAGTGGAACGAGTTCCTGACGCACCGTGTCGATCCGTTCTTCTATAACACCGACCTGGGCGTGATCATGAACCTCGATTCCTGGAACGCGTTGAGCCAGGAAAGCCGTGACCTGATCGCAACCGTTGTGCAGGAATGGGAAGAAAAATCCTATAACGACCGTCAGGCAGACGTGGTGACAGACAACCAAATCCTGTCCGATGGCGGAATGGAATTCGTCAGCCACCCGACCGAGGAAGCCGGCGCAGCCTATCAGAAGCTGGCAGATGATGCCGCTTGGGCCCGCATGAAAGATCGCATCGGCGACAGTGACGAAGGCATGGCGCGCTACAACACGTTGCGCAAGCTTTACGCTCTGGACGATGGCGCAAGCTAAGTGACACAAAGGCGTCACCCCTGCGGGGTGGCGCCAAAAGTCCCCGCACAAGAGGGGCGAGAGGCAAACCTACAGGGGGACAACACCCATGCGCGTCATTGATCGCGTTTGCGATTTTCTGGCCGTGCTGGCCGGGATTTACCTGATCGGCATCATGCTGGGGATTGTCATTAGCGCCTTGGCGCGGACGTTTAACCTCTCCGGCACATGGTCCAGCCACATCTTTACCTTTTCAGAGTTCGGGCTGCTTTACATCGTGATGGCGGCCTCCCCCTGGCTTGTGCGCCACAAGGGGCATGTGTTCATTGAACTTCTGTCAGCAGCGCTGCCGAAACGCATTCAACGTCCTTACAGCCGCGCCGTCGCCATGCTCTGCGTGATCATCTGCGCCGTGTTGCTCTGGTACACACTGCAGGGGACGATCCGCGCTTACAACTTTGGCGATGCCGAAATGCGCAGCCTCGATATGCCGAAATGGCTGCTCCTGGGCTCCATGCCCATCGGATTTGGCTTGATGGGTATCCAATTCGCCCGCTTCGTTTTTGGCCCCGAGACCCTGCATACCGGCGAAGCCGGCGTGCATGAATAAGGAACGCGTCTGATGGAATGGTTCGAGGCGCTGTTCTTCCTGCTGGGAATGATCCTCTTTTTCATGGTGTTGGGTGTGCCGGTTGCGCTGGCCTTTCTGGCCGCCAACATCATTGGTGCGGCCTATTTCATGGGTGGCCGCGGGGATATCCTTGATCAGATGTCGCGCGGGATTGGACAATTGGCCAACAATGCGATCCCGACGATCACGTCATTTAACCTCATGCCAGTGCCGATGTTCCTGTTGATGGGGGAGATATTCTTCTTCACCGGGCTCGCAAACCGAATGTTCGGCGCCGTTGACCGATTGATGGGCAAACTGCCCGCGCGCCTGTCCTTTGTCACCGTGGCTGGCGGGACGGCTTTTGCGACGCTGTCGGGCTCGTCCATGGGCTCCACTGCGCTTTTGGGCTCCCTGATGGTGCCCGAGATGCAGAAACGCGGTTACAAAAAGCACATGGCCATCGGCCCCATTCTGGGCACAGGTGGTTTGGCGATGCTCATTCCGCCGTCTGCGCTCGCTGTGCTTTTGGCGACGTTGGCCGAACTGGACATCGGCGCCCTTCTCATTGCAGGCATTCTGCCCGGGTTGATCCTTGCCATCATGTACGCGGTCATGATCCTGCTCATGGCGCTATACGACCCCAATGCGGCCCCGGCCTATGATCTTGAGCCAACCGATTGGGGCGAGAAGCTGCGCCTCCTTTGCTTTGACATCCTGCCAATGGTGTCGATTGTGATTGGCGTGATCCTGGTAATCATGTTCGGCATTGCAACACCGTCGGAAAGTGCCGCGTTCGGCTGCCTGGGCGTTATCATACTCGCGGCCCTGTACCGCTCCCTCACCTGGGACGGGATCGTCAAATCAGTCACCGGCGCGTTGAAAGTGACAACAATGGCGCTGCTGATCATCTTCGGCTCCGCCACCTTCTCGGCTCTTCTGGCCTTCTCTGGTGCGTCCTCTGGTCTGATCCGCTGGGCCACGGGGTTTGAGCTTGATCCGATCACGATGCTCTTGATCATGTTCGCCATCCTCCTGGTGTTGGGGATGTTCATGGACCAGTTGTCTATGATGCTGCTGACAGTCCCGATTTTCTTCCCCTTGGCCCAAACGCTGGGGTTCGATCTGATCTGGTTTGCCGTCATCGTGCTCTTGGCGCTGGAGATCAGCTTCACGACCCCGCCCTTCGGCTTGTTGCTCTTTGTGATGAAGGG
>CAYODE010000082.1:0-16124 GCA_964402685.1 uncultured Aestuariivita sp.
CTTTGTCGATGCAGACGACCTGCGCCACGATTGCCACGTCAATATTGTTACCTTTCAGCCGGGCGGCCGCATACCGTTCGCTGAGACCCATGTGATGGAACACGGTCTTTACGTTTTGCAGGGAACTGCCGAGTATCTGCTGAACACCGATTGGGTAAAAGTTGGGCCGGGAGATTTCATGTGGTTGCGCGCGTTCTGCCCGCAGGCGTGCATCGCCACCGGGCACGAGCCGTTTCGGTACCTTCTTTACAAAGACGTCAATCGGCATCCCAAGCTGTGAGGTCAAATCGCGATATCATATGTCAGCCCCTGACGGCGTCCGCCTTTGCCCCTTTCGGCGATGTGCTCGACGCGACAGGTGCGCCTGACAAACTCATCAACGCTGGGAAATGCGGGCGCCATCATGATCGGGCCAAGTTGGATTTTGGACCCGACGGCCGCGCGGGCATCAGTGTGTTCGATGCGGAACCGCGTGCGTTTCCCTACATGTTGGATCTTTTGGAACGGCACCCAGAGGGCAGTCAGGCGTTCATTCCCATGACCTCAAACCCGTTCCTCGTCATCGTGTCGGAAACAGCCCATTCCAAGCCGCTGGCTTTCCTGACGGAGCCGGGACAGGGCATTAACCTTCATCGTGGCACATGGCACGGGGTGCTTACACCTCTCGCCGCGCCGGGGTTGTTTGCGGTGATCGACCGGATTGGAGAGACGCCCAATCTGGAAGAGCACAGGCTTGATCCGCCTTGGCGCATTTTGCCGGGCTGACGCGCGGGGAGGGCGCTGGGCATGAACGAGATGACCGATTTTGTCGATACGGGCGGCGCAACACTCTCGCAGGTCGCCGATTTCAGTTTAGGTCTGGCGCCGCAGGACATCCCGCACTCCGTCATGGAGCGAGCTGCGCTGCTTTTGCTGGACACTCTGGGCATCTGCATTGCATCGGCACCAATGGAGGCGGGCGAGTTGGCGCGCGAGGCGACCGTGCGCCTTTATGGGTCATCCGAACCGGCATTCACCGCGCGGATGCTCTTTGACGGACGGTCCGCCAGTCTTGCCGGTGCTGCCTATGCCGCGGCCACCCAGATCGACAATCTGGACGGGCATGATGGGTTTGCGCCGGTCAAAGGGCATATTGGTGTTGCGGCGGTTCCAACGCTTGCGATCCTAGCGCAACATGCGCCTGACTTGTCCGGCGTTGAGGCTTTGGCCACACTGGTTGTCGGCTATGAAATTGCGGGTCGCGCGGGACTGGCCTTGCATAACACGGTCAGTGATTACCACACCTCTGGAGCGTGGAATGCGTTGGGCGTGGCCGCAATGGCGGCGCGTCTGCGAAAACAGCCACCGGACATCCTGCGCGAGGCCTTGGGCATAGCCGAATATCACGGGCCGCGCAGTCAGATGATGCGGGAAATCGCAAATCCAACCATGCTACATGACGGATCAGGTTGGGGCACTTTGGCAGGCATAAGCGCGGCTATCTTGGCCGAAAGCGGCTTCACCGGCGCACCGGCAATCACCGTTGAAGGTACTGACGCCGCCGTACACTGGGCAGATCTGGGGACAGTTTGGCAGACACAGGATCAGTACATCAAACCCTACCCAATTTGTCGCTGGGCGCATGCGCCCATTGATGCCGTACGCGAGCTGATGGAGGCGCATGCGGTCACTCACGATCAAGTCGACCGTGTCGTGATCCGAAGCTTTGCCAATGCCATCGCCCTTTACCCTGGCATGCCGGACACGACTTCCAAGGCGCAGTATTCATTGCCATTTGCCGTCGCCGCTATGCTGGTACATGGCCAGATCGGGCTGGAGCAGATTTCGGGCGCGGGATTGAGTGATCCACAGATTGCCCGTTTGGTAGGCGGTACAAAACTTGAGATCAGCGAAGAGCATGAAGCGTTGTTTCCGAGGTACAGGACGGCTGATGTGGATCTGGTGCTAAACGATGGACGGGTGCTCAGATCCGGTTTGACACACGCGCGGGGAGGGCCCGAGCGGCCGTTTGATACAAATGACATCACTGACAAGTTTATGGAGTTTGCCGCACCTGTGGCTGGACAGGAACGCGCGTCCGCGATCCGTGATGCGTGCCTGAAGCTCACCGATCCGGAGGCGCGTTTCTCGACCTTTGGGCAACTCTTAGTGGATCCTCTCTGACCTCATGAAAACACCCAAAGTTATCATTCATAGCAATGCCCCGGATGAAGCTGCCGCGGTGGTGCAGGACGTTCATCCAGACTTGACCCTGTTCACAAGCGATAGCTTTGCGGCCTTGCCGTCATTGATTGAGGAAACCGGGGCAGAGGTGGTGTACTCCGTCCGTTTTGACTCAGTGACGCCCTATCCACGAGAGGCAGTTGTTGAAAACGCGCTGGTAAAATGGCTTGCAGTGGGGGGATCAGGCACAGACCACCTCGGTCAATGGAACCCGGACGATGTGACTGTCACCAATGCCGCAGGCGTTGCGGCAGACATGATGGCCGAATACACGATCGGCGCAATGCTATCGTTTTCATTAGACTTTGAGGGCTTCCGTGTCGCCAAGGCGCGCCGTGAATGGCTGCCAAATGGACGGGTTCGCCCAATTCAAGGCGCGACTTTGTTGATCATTGGCTTGGGGCATACGGGCCGCGCAACCGCACGGCGGGCCAAGGCGATGGGTATGACTGTCTTAGGTGTGCGGGCGCGTCCCCGGGAGACCGACTATGTCGACGAGGTCTATGCTGTCGAAGATTTGCCAACGTTATATCCAAGGGCGGATTACATTCTCCTGTGCGTCCCGCGCCTGTCTTCAACGATAGGTCTGTTGGACGCCAGCGCGTTCGCGGCGATGAAACCAGGTGCGATCTTAATCGATGTGTCCCGCGGTGGGGTTTGCGAGGAAGCAGCCCTCATCCATGCCTTAGAGAATGGTCCGATGGCCGGGGCAGCCTTGGATGTATTCAAGACCGAACCCCTGCCAGAAAGCAGCGCGTTTTGGGGTATGGATAACGTTATACTGACCCCGCATTGCTCAAGCGTCTTTGATGGTTGGTACCGGGCGTCGGCACAACTGTTTGCGGATAACCTCTCGCGCTATCGCAAGGGCGAGCCATTGCAGAACATCGTGGATCCCGCGCGCGGGTATTGATTGCGACAACTTCCTCAGCCCTTGTCGTCGGGCGTGCCTTGGCGCATGGTTCCGCTAAGCCATCTGTACGCCTGTCTTGGGAGGTCCCACCATGAAAGACGACAATTTCCTTCGCGCCAACAACGCTCAGCATCTGTGGCACCCGATGGGTCACCCCGGTGACATGCGAGCGCACGCGCCCACCATCATCACAGGGGCTGAGAGGTCGTCGATTGTCGATATCGACGGACATAAAACCGTGGACGGGGTCGGCGGCCTTTGGTGTGTGAACTTGGGATATTCAAATGACACGGTAAAAGAGGCGATTGCCAAGCAGCTTTATGATTTGCCGTATTACTCGGCCTTCGCTGGTACCTCGAACCCTACAGCTATCGAAGCGTCATATGTTGTCAGGGAGTTTTTCGCCGAAGACGGTATGGCGCGGGTCTTTTTCACGTCGGGCGGTTCGGACAGCGTAGAAACCTGTTTGCGGCTCGCGCGGCAGTATCATCGCCTCCGCGGGGAGCCGAACCGTACGAAGTTCCTGAGCTTGAAGAAGGGGTACCACGGTACCCACTTCGGCGGGGCGTCGGTGAACGGGAATAACCGTTTTCGCATCGCATATGAGCCGTTGCTGCCCGGCTGCTTTCACATGCCCAGCCCCTACACCTATCGCAATCCGTTTCATGAGACGGATCCGGCGAAATTGGCTCAGAACATCGCGGCTGCGATGGAAGACGAGATTGCGTTCCAGGGCGCAGGAAGCATTGCGGCGTTTATCATGGAGCCTATTCAAGGGGCCGGTGGGGTCATCGTCCCAGATGCGTCCTTCATGAAACTGATGCGCGAGATCTGTGACAAGCACGGTATTCTCATGATCTCGGACGAAGTTATTACTGGGTTTGGTCGAACAGGGTCGTGGTCTGGGGCGCGTCACTGGGGCGTACAACCGGACATGATGAGCACGGCCAAGGGCATCACCAGCGCCTATTTCCCGGTTGGTGCTGCCTTGATGAGCGAAAAGGTGGCCGAGGTTTTTGAATCCGCGGATGAAGCGGGCGGGATCTTCCACGGCTACACATACTCGGCGCATCCAGTTGGGGCCGCCGCCGTAACCGCGTGTTTGGAGGAAACCCTGCGCCTAGATACCAAAACCAATGCCGCTGCCCGCGGAAAACAGCTTTATAACGGCATGCTGCGCTTGCAGGAGAAATACGACATCATCGGCGATGTTCGCGGTGGGGAAGGATTAATGACTGGCGTCGAACTGGTATCTGATCGCGCCGCTAAGACACCGATGGACATGGCTACAATGAAGCGGATTCACAAAACCGCTTATGAAGCTGGGGCGATGGTGCGCCTCGGGATGAATAATATCCTGATGTCACCACCTTTGGTCATTACAGAAGCAGAGGTGCAAACGCTGATCGATGCGCTGGATGCTGGTTTTGCTGCAGCATAAAAGATGACGCAATCCGGGTTTACGGATGTCTCTTGAGGATGATCGGATACTGACCTCACATAGCTTGTTTCTGCGCGCCGAATTGCGTGCAGAAAGGCTGATTGCATGGCTCAGGCTTGGTGTGTCGACGACTCTCGCGATTACGTTCGCGGGTGTGATCGGACCGACCGACCTCAGTCTTGTGGAGCTTTCTGAGGAAAGCGACTTGCGGCGATGGCAAATCATCTACGCATTGGGAACGATGGCGGCGTATTTCCTACTGGGAACAGTCTGTCTGATACTCCTTCATACCAATCGATTTAGCTCTTGGATGGTGTGGCCATCTGCAATGGGCGACTGCGCCTTTTTGTTGGTGGGCATCTGGTTGGGCCTAAAAAACACAGGGCTGACTGGCGAACACATCGTGGTCATGCCCTCCTTGTGGTTGATCCCGGTTGTCTTTGCGACGGGCGTGCTGCGTTTCAATCCAGGCGTCCAAATGTTCGTACTGTGTCTTGTCGTTGGAGGTCTTGCTGTCATTGCATTTGTAGAGCCGGACGCAAGCGAACTGGTTGATCGTCAGATCCTTGAAGTGTTTTTTGCAACACCGCCAAACATCATGCGTCTTGTGATGATTGCACTGGGTGGCATTGTCCTTGTCGTTGCGACGTCACGGGCACGTGCGCTTGTTCTGCGTACCCTTGCCGAGTCCGAGCGGCGTGTGAACCTAACGCGTTATGTGCCCGCAGAAATCGCGCCGCAATTGGCGCGGTCCGGCATGAGTGCCTTGCAAAGTGGGACACGGGAAGACATGGCCATCATGTTTGTCGACATGCGAGGGTTCACGTCGCGGGCCGAATCCATGGAACCTGAGGAACTGGGTCAGTTTGTGACGGAGTATCGACGTAGGGTTACAGAATGCGCGCGGTCTCAGGGTGGTATTATCGACAAGTTTATGGGTGATGCTGTGATGATTGTGTTTGGGCCTGATCAAACGCATCCAACGACCCGGGCCATCACCTGTGGACAGACAATTCTGAGGGCCATCGCGGATTGGCGGACCGCGACCGATGAAAACATCGCGGTGGGCATTGGCATCCATTGGGGCGAAGTTTTCTCTGGCGTCGTTGGCGACGAAGAGCGGCTGGAATATTCCGTATTCGGGGACGCAGTGAATATCGCGGCCCGTTTGGAGGAACTCACCAAGTCAAGCGGGGTAGAAATGATTATCTCGGAGCAGGTTTTGCAAAATGCTGATACGCGAGACGAAAATTGGCGAGCGCTTCCATCGGTCGAGTTGCGGGGACGGCGCGCGTCTATTTCGCTTTATGGATGGGTATCCTGAACGAAGAAAACCGGCGCGGGGGGCGCGCCGGTTTTCAACTGGATCGTCGAGGGAAGTCTTGTCAGATCCGTAAGAACGGTTGTGCGATCTTCGGTAGCAGGGATTTGAACTGCAGTGGGCCATCGGTCACAGCCAAGCAAATGCAGTCCTCGCCAATATCCGCAACTGGCGTATGGTCCAAATCACTGTCTGCAATTTCTACATCGCCGCGTGCAAACCGTTCACCTTCGTCTATGAATGCGCCCTGCAAGACCATCGTCATTTCAATGCCATGGTGACCATGGTCGGGCATCGCCGCACCCGCAGGGATGTACAGCAAACGTGCAGACGCTTCTTTACTTGTGGGGAGAATGGCTTGTTTCACGCCCATACCGACAGACCGCCACTTGATGTCCTGCAAATCGCCGCCGATGTAATCTTGAAGCGGAGCTGGCAAAATGCTGTTTTCGTTTATCGGCGTTTTCGCGGCGGGTTCAACTGCGCCCCCTGCGATCAAGGCCATTGTCGCAGCCAGAGCGTCATCTGATAGCGCCACCGTCTCCATCACGCCTTCTTCGAGTATAGCACCGCCGACGGCGTCAAAGCTTTCCACGCGCGCCCGACACTCGTCACACAGGGATATGTGGCTTGCCACCATCAGGTTGAACGCCTCAGGCAAAGTACCGGCCGAGTATGCCATCAGGATAGCGTCGTTCAGGTGATGATTGATATTTATCATGTCTTCACTCATTTCATTGCATGGCGCAAGCGATCCAGCGCCAAACGTATTCTCGATTTGATCGTCCCAAGGGGCAGGCCGGTTTCATCCGCGATTTGGCTATGGCTCAAATCGCCGAAATAGGCGCGTTCGATCAGTTGTCTTTGTGCCTCCGGCAACTCGGCGAGCGCCTTCCGCAGTTGTTCACTCTCTTGCTGCAGAACCATCGTGTCTTCCTGGTCCGGTTCCGCTTCTGGTCCCCATGTCAGCTCTTCCGGCTCGGGGCGTCTTTGCTTTCTCAATAGATCAATCTTGCGGTTTCGAGCGATGGTGAAGATCCAAGTCGCCACCGATGCCCTTGCAGGATCGAACATATGTGCCTTGTGCCACAGCGTTGCCATGACTTCTTGTGCGCACTCCTCAGCCAACGTCGCGTCGGCACCGGACTTCATCAGGAACGCTTTGACACGTGGGGCGAAGTGCTGAAACAACTCAGCAAATGCGCCTTGGTCTTGGGCGTCCCGGATGCGCTCAATGTGAGTGATCCAATCAGAGCGCGCGGTCGTATCTTTCTTGTTGATCAACGGCTGTGTCACTTCGTTTACGCCACGAACAGGAATGCTCGCGAGGTCTGCCCTAGCACTTACGACCTTGGACGTTGAAGGATCAATTGAGATCATCATACAAGGGGTACGGTAGCTTGGGCGTATTGGATCAAAAAAATACAGAAATTTCTTTTGCATCCAAACACAAACACCCCGCGTACCCCCTTCAACACAAAAATTTGGTGGAGTTGCACCTCTAATGCCCTTCGAACTTGGCGCGAGCGCGCCCAAAAAAATTGCAGTCATAGGCGCCGGTATCTCAGGAATGGGAGCCGCATACATGCTGAGCGACGGAAATGCCGTGACTTTGTTCGAGGCCGAAAAACGGTTGGGCGGTCACGCCAGAACGATCGTGGCTGGAAAACATGGTGATCAGCCCGTCGATACAGGCTTCATCGTATTCAACTACGCAAACTATCCGCATCTTGCCGCCTTGTTCGATCAACTGGATGTGCCTGTTACGAAAAGCAATATGAGCTTTGGCGCCTCCATCGATGGTGGCAGGCTTGAATATGGCCTGCATTCGTTGGATGCCTTGTTCGCGCAACGCAAGAATGCACTCACACCGAGCTTTTTGCGCATGGTGCGCGACATCTTCCGCTTCAACGCCAATGCGCTGAAAATGGCGAAAGCGAACCCAGAGCTAACCATCGCGGAGTTCCTTGATTTGATGGGCACAGGGCCGTGGTTCCGTGATCACTACCTGATGCCACTGTCTGGCGCGATTTGGTCGACTCCGACCGAAAAAATTATGGATTTTCCCGCACATGCCATGGTGCAGTTCATGGAAAACCACGCGCTGCTGAATCACACGGGTCAGCATCAATGGTACACAGTTCAGGGTGGTTCGATTGAATATGTGCGGCGCTTGGAAGCCGCGATGATCCAAAAAGGCGTCGACCTGCGGTTGGGCTCACCCATCCAAGGGGTTCGCCGGACACCTACCGGTGTCGAGGTCAAGGCTTGGGGTGGAGATTGGGAGGTCTTTGACGAAGTTGTTTTTGCCACCCATTCGGATGACAGCCTCAAGATGCTCATGGATCCGTCGGAACAGGAAAAGCGGGCACTTGGCGCGGTTGCCTACCAACCTAACGATATCGTCCTGCATGCTGATGAATCGATTATGCCAAAACGCCGCAAAACCTGGGCAAGCTGGGTTTATACCGAAGACCGCGCTGCGCAGTCAGATAGGATTGATCTCACCTATTGGATGAACTCGCTTCAGCCGATCCCGATGGACGATCCGCATTTCGTAACGTTGAACACTAAGCGCACCATTCGCGAAGAGTTGATTTACGATCAGGTCACGCTGCGCCACCCGGTGTACGACCTTGCCGCGTTGGCCGCGCAAGACGATGTGCGCGCCTTTAACGGCACAAACAGCACGTGGTTCTGTGGTGCCTGGCTCAAGCACGGTTTTCACGAAGACGGATTGTCGAGTGCAGTCGATGTCGTCGAGGCGATCCGTCGTGCAGCAACATTGCAGGTGGCCGCAGAATGATCAGCACCATCGACCATATCCAAGGCCAAACCTATCACGGCCGCAAAGGCGCGGTTACAAACGCGTTTCGGTATTCAATTGACTATGTGATGTTGAACGCCGAGGCGTCTTTGAAAGTGCCTTCACTCTTCAAGCGCAACAAACGCGGCCTCTGCTCTTTAATGGACACCGATCATGGCGGTGCGCCGGGCGAGGGTCGAGGTGCCGCATGGGTGCGTGACGTGCTGTCGCAATACCAATTGCCAAGCCCGGCGAAAATCATGCTGTTGGCGCAGCCACGATTTTGGAACCACGTGTTCAATCCGGTCAGCTTTTGGCTCTGCTATAACGACAGTGACGAGATCACTGCCGTGATCGCCGAAGTCACCAACACCTTTGGTGAACGTCATTCGTACCTGGTGAACCATCCCGACAGCCGTCCCATTCTTCCGTCGGACAGGTTGAAGGCTTCCAAGATTTTCTACGTCTCTCCGTTCCAAAAGATCGAAGGTGGGTATGAGTTCCGGTTCGACATCTCAGATGACCGCGTTGGCGTTTGGATCGACTACAGTGGCGAAGGCAAAGACGGCCTGATCGCAACCCTAACTGGTCGTCGCGCTGGGATCACGAACCGGTCGATACTCCAGTCCGTCATTCGCCGTCCATTGGGCTCTCGCCGCGTGCAGGCTTTGATCCATTGGCAAGCTCTCAAGCTTTGGTGGAAGGGTGCAAAGTACCGTGTGCGCCCGGAGCCACCCACACGTGAGGTATCTCGGGGATGACCATGACGGTGGCCCAACATAGCACGAGTGAGCGGTTGCCCGCATATGCGCTGTTCGCAGCGCTGCTCGCTGCTGCGGGGTTGCCGCTGTATATCCATGCGCCGAAATTCTATGTCGATGAATATGGTGTGAGCCTTGCCGCCTTGGGGGCTGTCCTGTTTGGACTGCGGCTGTTGGATGTGGTGCAGGATCCATTACTCGGGCGGCTGTCCGAGCGGTTCAGGCACCGGCGATCGATTGCAGTTGGAATTGGACTGTTCGTCATCGCCCTGGCCATGCTGGGGCTTTTTGCCATTGAACCGCCTGTCAGTCCGCTGATTTGGTTCGCGATCATGCTGACCTTTGTGTTCTCGGCGTTCAGTTTCCTGACGATCAACTTCTATGCCCAAGGGGTTTTGAAAGCTGACAGGCTGCTTGGGAATGGTCATCTACGCCTAGCGCGTTGGCGGGAAACAGGTGCCCTTTTGGGTGTTTGCCTGGCGGCCATTGCACCGGTCGCCCTCGGTGTAGCGATGGATCGCCCGTTTGCCGGGTTTGCCGTGGGGTTCGCCATTGTCGCGCTGCTGGCGCTGCTCGCGATGCGCTTTGAATGGAATGCATCGCATACGCCGCCATCGCAAGGGTTCGGCGTTGTGCTGCGCGATCCTTTGGCGCGGCGCCTTTTGTTGATCGCACTTCTGAATGCGGCGCCGGTTGCGGTCAGTTCGACCTTGTTTTTGTTCTTTGTTGAAAGCCGTCTTTTGGCGCCGGGCATGGAAGGCCCGCTGCTTTTGGTTTTCTTTCTTTCGGCTGCATGTGCTGCGCCGCTGTGGAGTAAATTGGCGGAAGCCTACGGCCCCAAGAACGTCCTGTTGTTCGCAATGGTGCTTTCGATTGCAGCTTTCGCGTTCGTGTTGGCATTGGGTGCAGGCGACGTCGCATTCTTTGCTGCTATTTGTCTGGTGTCCGGTGCTGCGTTGGGCGCAGATTTGACCCTGCTGCCCGCGATGTTTGCAACCCGTATGGCACAGATTGCGCCCGCGGCCTCTGAAGGGTTCGGGCTGTGGTCGTTCGTGTCGAAATTCACCCTGGCTTTTGCTGCCGCGATCTTGCTGCCCACGCTTGAGGCATCGGGCTTTCGCGCAGGGCCGGATAACCCGGAAGAGGCGTTGGCTCTTCTGACTTGGCTTTACGCAGGCGTGCCCTGCGTTTTGAAAGTGCTGTCCATCCTTCTGTTGGTCGGCACAGATGTGAAGGAGAACGGATAATGGATTCTCTGCTACTTGTTGTCCTGGGCGGCGCAATCGTGCTGGCCTTTGGCTTTCTGAAACAGCGCTTGTGGTCCTTTGTGGCGCAACGACCCACCGACTATGTCGAAGGTCAGCCGCAATTCGATTTGCGCACCCATCTCAATGGTCCTGTCGTATGCGAAGGCGTGATCTACGGCCCACTTGGTCGTGTGTCGTCCCGATTTGAAGCGGACTTCGATGTCCAATGGGATGGAAACATTGGCGTCATGAAAGAGCATTTTCGGTATGATGATGGCTCCACCCAGGACCGTGAATGGCATCTAACCTTGGGTAATGACGGTCAGATCAAGGCGACTGCTTCGGATGTTGTCGGTACCGGTACCGGTGTGCAGACCGGCTCTGCAGTGCAACTGCTCTACAAGTTCAGACTGCCTGAGGAATCCGGCGGTCATGTTTTGGATGCTGTGGATTGGATGTACCTTGCGCCAAACGGGACCATCGTGAACCGCAGCCAGTTCCGGAAATTCGGTATTCAGGTGGCTGAGCTGGTTGCGACCATGCGCCCGGCGAATGCGGAGATGTCAAAAGCCGCATGAGGTCGTTCAATGGAAAAGTGTATTGGCTGGTTGGCGCCAGCGAAGGCCTTGGTGCGGCTTTAGCTCACAAGTTGAGCAAGTCAGGCGCGACGGTGGTGCTGTCTGCACGTTCCGCGGACAAGCTTGAAGCACTGGTTGATGAATTGCCGGGTCAGGCTCGGGCTGTCGCAATGGACGTGGCGGATATGAACAGCGTCCGGGCGGCGGCGGAGGAGGTTGGTGAGGTCGATGGCGTTGTCTTCTTGGCCGGCGTCTATTGGCCTATGAAAGCCACGGAATGGGATATCGATGCCGCGAACGCGATGGCCGATATCAACTTCACTGGAATGGTCCGCGTCATGGGCGTTTGTGTCCCCCCGATGGTCGCACGCAACGAAGGTCATATCGTGATCACAGGGTCGCTTTCCGGCTTCCGCGGGCTTCCGGGCGCGATTGGATATGCCGCGTCGAAAGCGGGCACAATGTCTTTGGCGGAATCGATGTACGCAGACTTGAAAGACACGGGCGTCAGCGTGCAATTGGCGAACCCCGGTTTCATTAAAACCCGACTTACGGAAAAGAACGAGTTCAACATGCCGTTCATTATGGAGCCGGACGCCGCCGCCGAAGAAATGATGGCGCACATGCGCAGTGATGCCTTCAAGAAAAGTTTTCCGCGTGTCTTTTCCTGGGTCTTCCGCTTAAGCCAGTTTATGCCCGATTGGATGTATTACCGCCTATTTGCGTAAGATCAAAGACGACTCTCTCTGTCCGGTTTCAGATGCCACAGTGCGAACAGAGGAGTTTTGCTATGGAAAATCTGTCTACACGGGCCGTTGCTCAGGTCATATTGATGAGCCGCGAACTTGACCGCGCCGAAGGTGAATTGCGCGGCTTCATTGATCGCATGACCGAGGAGGAGCAGGCCGAACTTGTGGCGGTGATGTGGATCGGCCGCGGCAGTTTCGAACCAGAGGAATATGAGGAAGCCGTCGCGACAGCACTACAAGAAGCGACGACACCCTGCGCCGATTATCTGATCGGCACACCTCATCTGTCGGACAACCTTGAGAACGGTTTGGACGCTCTTGGTATTTCCGCGGCAGATGAAGAGGATGCGCTGCTTTAAACGGTGTGATCCACGATCGCCAAATGCTGCGCCAGCCTGTCGATCTCGCTCATCCAGTCGGACACGAGTTTGGGCTCTGACGGTGCTGCATGAACGCCCGCACCGATTTGCCGGTTCAGCACTGCTTCCACAGCCAGTGAGACGGGGATCGACACCAAGCGCGCCATGGCCGTGCCGCGTGCATCCCCCCACGCATCCATTACATAGGTCTTGTGCCACACGGGTTTACCCGCCTGCTCGGCCTTGAAACTCACGCACAAAACCACGCGGTCAGGCTCGTCGTCCTCATAGGCGTTTTCCGCCCAGAATTGATCGGACATTTCTTTCAGGCGCGCTTCTCCAGCTTCGCCCTCCAGAGTTTCAATCTCTTGAAACACATCTGACCAGGCGTCGGCCCAGCCGTTCAAGCGCAGTGTCCCGCGCACGAATTCACGAACTGGCCAAGCAGGGTCGAACATATAGTCTTCGATAAACGGGAGGCTGTCGCGGTTCGGATAAACTTCGAAGCTTTCGGGTGTCGTCAGCGGTGCTGTGTAGGTCGATATGGCGTCCCACGGCCGGTTGACACGCAGTTCCGAGAAATCTCGAATGGACCGCGATGGTGACCGCAGAGCTTTGAGAACACCCAACGGCGACCAGCTGAACTTGTACCGAAACGGGTTCGGATTTTTGGGAATACCACCGCAATAGGAGATAAAACTGATCTCGTTTGTGGGCGCAAACGCATTGGATGCGCGATAGTCGGCGACGAGAGCATGAGCCATCAGATGGTCAATGCCCGGATCAAGCCCAACCTCATTGACGACGATCACCCCGGCCTCACGCGCTGCATCGTCCAGCTCGCGCATCTCCGGCGCGATGTAGGAGGAAGAGACGAAATGCGCTTTTTTGTCGATGGCCCGTTTGGCCAAGGGGACGTGCCAATCGCCCGGCAGCATCGAGACGACCACGTCTCCCGCGCTTAATTCGGCATCAAGCGCATCGATATCGAACGCGGCGATGTTGTCCGTCAGATCGCCGACAGCATCCTGCGCCTTGTCGATCGTCCGGTTCCAGACTTTGACGTTGTGTCCGGCCTCAATCAAACGACGCAAGCCGGGGATTGCAGACAGTCCGGTTCCACACCAATGAATCGTCATGTGCCAAGCCTTTTCATATGTTCTTGAAATGTCGCTGCCGCGCGTCCCCAGACACCCTCGGACAAACTGTACAGCGTCAGGAGAGAAGGCAACAGTTGTTGTGCGTAATCGTCCGAGCTTTCGGCAGGGAGCATCGACGGTAAGTTGTCGATCGCGGTGACATCCAGCCGCGGTGTCTCGTGCACGCGAAGCGCTGGTTCATCCCAAGTGGTTGTGCGGTCATAGACTTTGATCGGAGAGAAATCGCTGTCCGGATCACAGGAGATGTCGCCAATTACAGAAAGTCTGCGCGCCGCGGTTTTCGCACTTGCTGGCACGAACACCGGGGTGCCTGGTCGTGCCAGAATGCAGTTCAGAAAGATGTCATGCTGCAAAACCTCAGGAAAGGGTCCACCGCTGGCTGTTTCCGCCATGTCCCAGCGCGTCACAGGAACGCCCATCGCTGTACAGAGATCGGTGGCACCTGTTCCAACGCGGCCCAGTGCGCCTATCACAAGAGCAGTCGGTCGGTGGGTGCCGGTAGCAACAAGTTGCGACTGAAGATCGCTCAGCAAATGTGTCGAGCTGGGATAGGTGGATACAGGTCCACAGAGGGCGCCCTTTTGTTGCGCGGCCCAACACTTGAGCGCTACTGCTGCGCCCGCGTAACCGGCCCAATAGCCAAAGGCGGCAACACGTCGGCCGGTCTCGTCGACGAGGTATTCCAGGTCATAGAGTGTCCCACCGCCCTTACGAAAGCGGCGGAGTAAAACTTGGCCCGCAGGTTGGCCTTTGAATGCATGGCCAAACATGATGTGCCGATGGGTCAGGGGTGTGCCATCTTCTGGCAACTCTTTGAGGCCGAAAACGATGGCATCGTCTGGCGCTGACGGCCAGCTGTGCTCTGCCGCAATCGAGCAGCCAACGCTCGCATAGCCTTCAATCGGAATGGCCCGCACCGCGCTTTTTTCGACCGTCACGGAAATACCGGCAGCAATCAGTGCTTTGGCGCCCTCTGGGGTCAGACCCACGCGTTCTTCATTGGGCCGTTGTTCGGCCCTTACCCATAGATGTGTCATGTACCCCCCTTACAAAACGCCGTCAGACAACGCCATTCGCACGGACGGTCTGTCCCACATCGCCGCGTGGAATGCGGCAAGTTTGGGAAACTGTCCCATATCAACGCCGTCACCGGGCAGCCATGTCGATACAACAAAAAGATAGGGGTCAGCCAGACTGAAATCGGTACCCAGAACATAAGGTCCAAGCAGCACGTGTTCTTCGATATAGGCCGCACTTTCTGTCATGGTTTGCGGTACTTTTTGTTTCATGTCCGCCCAAGAGGATGCCTCGTCCGCCCAACGCATTCCGCGACCGCCATGGGCATGGTTCACATGCATCGTGCTTGCCAGATAGGTCATCGCGCTGCGCATCTGCGCAGCGTCAAACGGGTCTTTTGGAACGAGGCCCGCTTGTGGGTGCGTTGCAGCTATGAAATCCAAGATCGCAGACGTTTCCGTCAATATCCCACGCGGAGTGTCTAAGGCTGGTACCCGTCCCTTTGGATTAATCTCCAGAAACGCAGCACTGCGTTGTTCGGCATCCGAGAAATTTATGCGCTGATGGTCATAGTCAGCTTCGGCCTCGTTTAGCGTGATGGCAACCGCCGCAGCAATCGTCCCCGGGGCAAAATAGAGTTTCAGCATACGACGACCCCTTCACGGTCAGAGATGAGTTTGAGCGTAGTGCCTGTCGGGATGCTCAAGGTGTGGTACCGCATTGAACAACACTGGGGTCAGCCTGTCGCCGATCGGATGCAGTCGGTGCATCGAGGTGTTCATGATCGCCAGCGCTACGCGGGCCATGGCTGGGATATCCAGCTCCATCATCTGCCGCATGGCCATTGCGATCAAACCGCCGGAGGTGACCACCAGGGCAGGGCCGTCGCCTTGGGCGATGTCTTCCAAAGCGCCCAAAACGCGATCTTCGAATTGTGCAAAGCTTTCGGGCGGGTCTTTGATGATCCCATCCTTCCAAGCCGAAAAAACTTGCGGTAGGTGATGCACGAACTCTTCACGCTCACTCGGAATGGCAACGCCATGCTGGTCTTCAAGCAAGGTGGCCAGTGTAAAATATTCCAACTCGTTCAGGCGATCGTCCCGGGTTACCTCTTCGTCGAAGCCCATGCTGCTCGCTGTTTCGACGTGCCGCGTCAACGTTCCGCAGAAAATGCGCGGGTGAAACGCCTTCGACGCGCGCAGGTGATCACCAAGCCACGCAGCTTGTTGATGACCCAAGGCACTGAGTTTGTCATAGCTGGCTTCGTCGCGGGCGCCTGTATTGGCCTGACCGTGACGGATGAGTGTGATGTGGGACATAAGCGCCTTTCGCATCGGTTTGCGCCTCACTTAACGAGCGTTGCCCCAAGTGGAAAGAGTAGAGGGCCGGATCACTGGCGCTTTTGTCCGGATTTAGGACGGCGTGTTCACATCGGAAACGTCGTGGCGCAATTTCGGCAAGGGATGTCGGGAATGGGAGTCCCGATGGGGTGGCGCGCTGATTTATACTGCGCGCACGCGAACGGGAGGCAGAGATGTCCGAGACGATC
>CAYODE010000083.1:0-15965 GCA_964402685.1 uncultured Aestuariivita sp.
TCCTGCCGCATTTGTCGTGGTTCGTACACATAGGCGCGCATGAACACCTCCGCCTCTTTTGTCCTGCTCGTAAAGGATGGGTAACAAGCATTTAAGATTTAAACAACAATAAAAGAGTTAAAAATTTGCTACTATTCTTGAGATTTGCCTAGACGAGCAAGGAATATAAGGATTAATACTATATCCAGCGATGTCCTGCGGGGTCTAGATGATGAAAATCTTGTTTTCACGGTTTATTCCCAGCGTTCTTTTCACGTCTATCCTTGTTGCTGGCATTTTGACTTCATACACAACTGCGCAAGCGCAGGTGCGTATCAAGGACATCGCAAGCTTTGAAGGCGTACGGGATAACCATCTTATTGGTTACGGGCTTGTTGTGGGTTTGCAGGGCACGGGCGACTCCCTAAACGCCAGCCCGTTCACCCGCGAAGCAATCACCGGGATGCTTGAGCGGCTTGGGGTCGCCAATCTAGAGAACACACAGTTGAACACAGCAAACACCGCTGCGGTCATGGTGACCTCAAACCTCCCACCATTTGCGCGGCGGGGATCTCGGATCGATGTGACTGTGTCGTCCTTGGGCGATGCATCCGATCTGCGAGGCGGGACCCTGCTTGTAACGCCTTTGACCGGCGCAGACGGAGAAATCTACGCGGTGGCGCAAGGGCCCATTGCGACATCTGGGTTCCTTGCTCAGGGTAACGCGGCATCTATCGTGGATGGCGTCCCCACGACGGCCCGATTGGATAGCGGTGCGATCGTCGAGCGTGAAATCGAGTTCGAATTGGGACAGCTGCGCAGCTTTCGGATCGCGCTACATGACCCGGATTTTACAACCGCGACACGGATCAAAAGCGCAGTTGATGAAGTCCTGGGCCCAAATCGCGCACGGGTCAAAGATCCAGGCACAGTCGAGATCAATCTTGTCGATAAATCTGACTTGGTTCAGACCATTGCCGCCGTCGAAAACCAACCCGTAAGCCCCGACACCATCGCACGCGTTGTCGTTGACGATCGATCGGGCACAATCGTCATTGGGGCGAATGTTCGAATTGGACAGGTTGCCGTTAGCCAGGGCGGACTCACTGTTGTCGTTCAGGAAAACTTTGAAGTCAGCCAACCGGAATCCTTTTCACTGAATGGTGAGACTGTCGTCGTTCCCGAAACCGAGATCGACGTGCAAGAACGCGAAGGTGGGTTCACCGTCTTGGAAGGGGATGTCAGCCTGCAAGACCTCGTCAATGGACTGAACGCCATCGGTGTCACCGCCCGGCAAACGATTTCCATTTTGCAGGCCATCAAGGCGGCCGGTGCCCTCCACGCACATCTGGAGATCATCTAATGACTGCCGTGTCACCCGTTACCGTCCCCTTATCGGCGCCAAGTGCATCGACGGACAACTTTGAGACTGAAAGCGATGCTTTGAAGTCTTTCGAAGCGGTGTTTCTGAGCCAGGTTGTCGATGAGATGATGAAAACAGTCGACATTGATGCAACCATGGGCGCCCATTCTGCCGAGATGTGGAGATCGGTTTTATCCCAAGCGCTTGCGGACGGGCTGATGGACAGCGGCGGACTCGGCATCGCGCAGAGCATAGAAAGCAAGATGAACGCCTATAAAGCACAAGCCGGAGGCCGAGATGAGTAAACGGGAACTTCGACTGAGTGATCGCATGGTCGCGCGATCTCAAGCCAAACAAAACGGCGGGTTGACCGACGAAGATCAGCGAAATCTCGGTGAGTATGCAGCGAAACTTGACGAAGCGACGAGCTTGATCCGCAAAGAGATCACATCGATTGTTCAGGGTGACTTGAGCGTGGTGAATGAGCTGTATGTTCAGAAGGCGGAGCTTCTAAAATGGTTGGAGTTGCGCGCCCCTACGGTTGAACCCTTTCTTGGGCAGCCAGTCGCACAAGAGCACGACCTTCCGGGTAAATTGGCAACATTTAAAACAGCCCTCCAAGAGGATGGAGATCTCTTGAAACGGATGGCTAGTGTGGCTGCTTCGATCACCCGTGAGATCGAAAAAGTCATGAATCGCGATAGTTTAGACGGCATCTATGGCAAGAGCGGTGAAAAGCTTTCTAAAGCTGGGCAGGCCAATATGAGGCTTGATCACGAGATATAATAAGACGCCTCAAATTTGCCTTAATCTTTTTACGTTGCTTTAACCGCGAAACACATACTCTCCCCTGAGGTGAAAACCTTAGACAGTCAGAAGACTGCGTAAATAAACTTTGAGGCAAGAGGAGAGCATTAAATGTCATCCATTCTCACAAATACATCCGCAATGGTGGCCCTGTCCACGTTGCAAGACGTAAACCGCGGACTGAGCGAAACTCAAACACGGGTTTCAACCGGTCTGAAAATCAGCTCTGGTAAAGACAACGCCGCCTATTTCGCCATTTCGATGACGATGAAAGGCGACAGCTCGATGTTCCAGGGCATCAATGACGGTCTGACCACAACCAAAAACTCGTTGTCGACAGCGCGTCTGGGTGCTGAAACGGTCGCAGATCTGGCCCAACAGTTCACCGAGCGTGTCGCATTTGCGCAAGGTAGCGGTCTGGATCTGGCCGACGTTCAGAAAGAACTCGACGGTTTTGTAGATCGTATGACGGCGGCAATCGACCAAGCCACCTTCAACGGTTCTGACCTGATCAACGGTACGGCCGCTGTCACAGTTGTGACTGGTGTTTCCCGTTCATCCGGTTCGTTTGCCACCACAACTGTCAGCTTCAACGAAGTTGATGTGGGTGCAATCCGTGATGCGTTCGACGCAATCGACCTGACCACATCGAGCGACATTGCCGCTGACTTGGCGACAGCTGAAACTCAGTACGCGGCCGCGGTCACAGCATCGACCGATTTGGGCGTTGCCGAACAGACGATCGAAGGACAGCAAAACTTCCTCGATAGCCTGATTGACACGCTGGACTCCGGTATCGGCGCTATGATCGATGCGGACATGGAAGAAGAGGCTGCACGCCTCCAGTCCTTCCAGGTTCAGCAGCAGTTGGCTGTGCAGTCGCTTTCGATTGCAAACCAGGGACCTCAAAACATCCTGAGCCTGTTCCGTTAAGGTAACACGTTCCGAAGCGGTCTAACGCTTCGATAGGGTAACGAGTTCCCGGGTGCTTTACGCGCCCTCCAGTGAGGCCGGTCACTCTGCCAATTCAGGGGTGGCCGGTTCCCGCGTTTCTGCCGATTGCTGAAGGCTTGGAAGACTTACTTCGATACCGGCTTCTAACAGCATTCGAAAAATCTCCACAAACGCTTGCTCTGGCTTGATTTTTTCACCACGTACTTGCGAAAGATACGGGTCTGCCTGCTCAAAAAACTGGATCGCCCGGTCCGTCTCCGGATCTGAACCCGGTTTATAGGCGCCGATGCGAATAAGCTCTTCCATGTCAGAATAACGCGCCATGGCTTTCCGAGCCTCTCGCAATACGACCTGCTGATCAGCGTCGTGACATCCGGGCAGCATCCGAGAGATTGAGCGCTGCACATCAATGGCGGGGTAACGGTTCCTTTCTGCGACGTTTCGGTCCAGCACCAAGTGACCATCGACAATACCGCGCACCGCGTCGGCGACCGGCTCGTTCAAATCGTCGCCGTCCACCAGAACTGTAAACACGCCTGTGATGTCGCCTTCGCCATCCCGACCAGGGCCTGCGCGCTCCAGAAGTTGGGGCAGTTCTGAAAAGACGGTCGGCGGATACCCTCGTGTAGTGGGCGGTTCGCCAACCGCTAAGCCGATTTCGCGCTGTGCCATCGCAAATCGTGTCACGCTGTCGAGGAGCAAAAGAACTTGTCGCCCTGATGCCCGAAAATGTTCCGCTACACTCATAGCGGTCCACGCTGCTTGCCGGCGTAACAGGGGGGCTTCGTCGCCGGTGGACACCACAATGACCGAGCGGGCCAACCCTTCTTCGCCTAGATCTTCCTCGATGAACTCCCGAACTTCGCGACCGCGCTCACCGATCAATCCCATAACGATGACATCGGCATTGGTGTTGCGCGCTAGCATTGCCATCAGCGTAGACTTCCCAACCCCGGAGCCCGCGAAGATGCCCATGCGCTGACCACGACAGATTGGCGTGAAAATGTCGATACACTTGATTTGGGTTTCCAGTTTTTCTCCAACGAGTTTTCGCTCCATCACAGGCGGTGGCTTGGCGGCCACCTGTTGACGTCGTTTGCGAGAAAAGCGTGGTGCTCGTGACAAGGGATGACCCAAAGCGTCGACGACCGTACCGATCCAACTGTCGTCGGGGTGAATGCCGGTATCGTTGAGAACAAGTTCGACCGGATCGCCAATTGCGACGCCCTGCCATTTGCCAAACGGAAGCAAACGTAGCCCGTCCGGGCCCATGCCTACGACTTCGCTTTCGATAGCCTCTCCTTTTCCTCTCACGCGGCACCGGTGACCAATGCCTGCGGCCCGCTCAAGGCCGCTTACCGTGAGGGTCAGCCCGACAATGCCCTTTACTTGCCCTGTTATGCTTGTTGCAGAGACTTGCGAAATCTTATGGGCAAAAGTAGAAAAAGTACTCATACAAATATAAACCCCCTATTAATCCTTTTAATCCTTGCTATACTTTTAGCAAGTTCTTAGAGGGCGAAAAAAAATGAACTTAGACAAAGTCAGTCTGTTTGATCTTGCCTCCAAGCGATTGCAGTGGGTTTCAGATCGCCAGCGCACGATTGGGGAGAACATCGCGAATTCCGACGTCGCGGGATATCGCGCCCAAGAGGTCGAAAGTTTTGAGGACTACCTGAAACGCGTCGAAGGCACGGCCACACGGCTTGGCGCTAAGATCACAGAGTCAGAGAGTACTTGGTCTGACGGTCTTTCGGGCAACAATGTCATTCTTGAGGAGCAATTGCTTGAGGCGTCTTCGGCCAGCGGACAGTACCGCATGGCCACCAATTTGTACCGCAAGGCCTATGAGATGGTCTCTATCGTGTCGTCCGGACGATAGGAGGTTAGGATATGGATGATCCATTAAGAGCCGTTACCGCCACTGCATCAAGCGCGCTACGGGCGCAAGGCGAGCGTATCCGTACCGTTTCCGAAAACGTTGCAAACGCTTTTTCTACCGGAAATGAGCCTGGCGAAGACCCGTATCGTCGCAAGACAGTTTCGTTCGAAACGGGCGTGGATCCTTCTACACAGGCTGCCATCGTCGAGATCGGCGATATTGCGCGCGATATGTCTGATTTTAATGTCCGTTACGAGCCGTCTCACCCGGCGGCAGACGAAAATGGCTTCGTCAAATACCCAAACGTAAATCCGTTGATCGAGATGAGTAACATGCGAGAGGCGTCGCGCAGCTACGAGGCAAATCTCACCATGTTGACCAATGCGCGCGAAATGCGCCGTGCCTTGATCGATCTGCTGAAGTAGGGCCTGAGAAAACGCTATGAGCGATCTTCCCATAACACCGACATTCGCGGCCATCCAAAGCGCCTATGGGAAGGCTCGGGATGTGCCGGCTGCAGCAACCGAAGAGGCCAAGCTTAGCCAGACGTTTGGCGCCATGGTCGAAGACGTGGCACAGCAAGCTGTGGAAACTGTGCGGACAGGGGATCAGGTCGCAAGCGCTGGTTTGGCGGGTCAGGCTGACATGCAAACCGTGGTCGAGGCGACAATGGCGATGGATAGTACCGTCCGTGTGTCCGTCGCACTGCGGGACAAGATGGTAGAGGCATATCAAGAAGTCATGCGGATGCCGATCTAAGCGATGCGCGAATAAGTGAGAGCGAGGCGTGGACAGCACCAGCATATTGGACATTTTGCGTAACATGATCAGCACCATTCTTTGGGGCGCTGCGCCGGTACTGATCAGCTCACTCATTGTTGGTCTTTTGATTTCGTTTTTCCAGGCATTGACGCAGATCCAGGAAATGACGCTGACATTTGTGCCGAAGATCGTCGTTATTTTCGTCGTGCTTGGCGTGACCTTGCCCTTCACCTTCGGTGTCCTCCAGCAGCTTACGACGCAGATCTTCGATATCATCGTGAGTGGGCAGATCTGAAAAATGACGATGTGGATCAATATCGCGCTCGCCACCTTGTGCGGGATGTGTGTCATCACCGCGTCTCCGGCTCGTGCCGACCTTTGGTCTGGATTTTACGTCCCAACCACTCCACGGAACGTGCAATCGACGAATTCGAGCCACGCCTGCGTCTCGGCAATCTTGGACGCACAGGATCGCTATGAGATCCCGGACAACTTGCTTTTGGCAATTGGTATTCAAGAAGCCGGACGACAGATTGATGGAGAGGTGACTGTATGGCCATGGGCCGTCAACGCCGAGGGCACCGGCATATTTTTTCCCACACGGGAACAAGCAATCGGTTGGGTGAGAACACAGCAAGCGCAGGGTGTGAAGTCCATCGATGTCGGGTGCATGCAAATCAATCTGCACTGGCACAAGGGTGCCTTCCAGTCGCTCGAAGAAGCCTTTGATCCAGTAGCAAATGCGCGATATGCGGCGAAATTCCTATCAGGTCTTAGAGCAGAGGAAGGCACATGGTGGGACGCTGCGGGCAGCTATCATTCGCGTACGGAGGAGTTGCGTGACCGCTATCTCGCGTCCTTGGTGCGTAACCAACAGGTCGCAAAAGCTGAATATCCAAGATTGGCAGAATTCAAAAATCCGACAGGCGCACGAGTGGCGTCGGTCAACAGACCCGCTCTTCCAAAACCACCAGTGCTTTGGGGCGATACCGTCGAAGACAGTCCCAGCTTTTCGATCTATTCGCGCCAGCCGCTCGGGCCGGTGCTGCCCGTTTTTCAAGAGGTAGCTTTGTCAGATGACTGATAAATCAGCGTCATCTTTTGATTTTGCCTCAACTGGCTTGTCACGGTTCGGGCTTGCCAACCGGGATGTCGCGTTCGCCTTGGGCGTGGTGGTCATTCTGGCCACCCTCTTTGTGCCGCTGCCGCCAATCCTGCTGGACTTTGGTTTGGCTATCTCTCTGTCCTTGGCGGTCCTGATCTTGATGGTCGCGCTGTGGATTCCGTCCCCATTGGAATTTAATTCATTTCCGACCATCCTGTTGATCGTCACGATGTTGCGCTTGGCCCTCAACGTGTCATCGACGCGGCTGATCCTGAGCGAGGGACACACCGGTCCTGAAGCGGCGGGGAACGTCATTCAAGGTTTCGCAAGCTTCATCGTGTCCGGTGATTTCATCATTGGGATCGTGATCTTTGCCATTTTGATCATCATCAACTTCGTCGTCATCACCAAAGGCTCTACACGGATCGCCGAAGTAGCCGCTCGGTTCTCTCTGGACGCGATGCCAGGGAAACAGATGGCTATCGACGCCGATCTGAACGCTGGTATCATAAACGAGGAACAGGCCCGGGAACGTCGAAAGTATCTGGAAGAAGAAAGCGCTTTTTACGGCGCGATGGACGGTGCTTCAAAATTTGTGCGCGGCGATGCAATCGCCGGATTGATTATTACACTTGTGAATATCACCGGCGGGATTTTGATCGGCGTGGCGTCCCATGGACTGACGCTTGGTCAGGCGGCGAACAACTACACGATCCTGACAATCGGTGACGGGTTAGTGACGCAAATCCCCGCGCTGGTTGTCTCGCTGGCCGCGGGCTTGCTTGTGACCAAAGGCAGTTCACAGGGCGCGGCCAACGAAGCTGTACTGGCGCAGCTTTCCGGGTTCCCCAAGGCCTTGTTCATGGCCGCGATCCTTAGCTTCCTTGTCGGCCTTTTGCCTGGCTTCCCATTCCTCGTTTTCGCGGCCCTATCTTTGGGTCTGACATTCGTTGGCTTCAAAATGCGGACGGAGGCTGAAAAGCGGGCTGCGGCGGAAGTGGCCGCGATGGAGGAGCCAGCAGAAGAAGAACCAGTAGATCCGCTTGCCGAGGCCCTGCGTCTTGATGACATCCGGCTGAGCATGGGCAACGGTTTGGTTCCGTTGATCACATCGGTCGATGCGGCCCTGCCCGGCAAAGTCAAAAGCCTACGCGCGCTGTTTACTCAAGACTATGGGTTTGTGATGCCGCCAGTTCGGATCAAAGACGCTGCTGATCTGCCGCCGCAAACCTACTCCATCTCTTTGCATGGCGTTGAAACTGCACGTGGCGAAGTGCGGCCTGGGCTGATGATGGTGATCTTACCCTCGCCTGAGTTTGAAATCGGCGGCGAACGTCTGCGAGAACCGACCTTTGGACTGGATGCGGTTTGGGTCGACGAGTCGCAAGCCGCTGAAGCAGAGATGCAGGGCTTGAACGTTGTCGACCCTGAAAGCGTGATCGTGACCCACATTACTGAGGTCATCAAAGAGCATATGCCGGATCTGCTTACGTATGGAGCGACGCAGGAACTCATCGAGGGGCAGTCAAAAGAGTATCAGAACTTGTTGTCTGAGGTGCCAAACAAAACACCCGGCGTCTTGTTGCAGCACGTTCTTCAGGCCCTGCTGGCCGAACGGGTGTCGATCCGCAATCTGCCCCGGATCATCGAAGCCATTGCCGAGATTTCGGTGACGACGCAAAACGTCCAGGCTGTCGTCGAACATGTCAGAATGCGTCTATCCCAACAGATCTGCCGCTCCTTGGCGGATGATCAGGGATATATCTCTGTCATTACTTTGAACGAGGACTGGAACCGCGAAATGAGCTCGGCCGTCTCTGTTCAAAATGGAGAAGAGAACTTCATCATGTCGCCTCAGCGGGTGCAGGAGTTTGTCCTTGCCGCGCGGCGTGAGATCCAAACGTTTTCTGCGAGTGACGAGTGGCCGGCCTTGTTGGTTGCGCCTGCGGTACGCCCCTATGTTCGCTCCGTGTTAGAGCGCGTGAGCCCAACGACGCCGGTCTTGTCCCATAACCAAGTGCACCGAAAAGCGCTACTGCGCACGGTCGCGACAGTTGGGGCTTAGCAAATGGATTTTGACAGCGCAGCAGCAGGTTTGATTTTCGGATACTTGCTGGTTGTCGCGCGTATTGGTTCTGCTTTGGTCTTCATGCCGGGTTTCGGAGAAACGCAGGTGCCGCTGCGACCAAGGCTGCTTCTTGCACTTGTCGTGTGTGCGTCGTTGTACCCTGCGACGCCTGTGCCCACTGTGTTTCCTGATCAGATCGCCGAGGTAACCTGGCTGATTGGAGCTGAAGTTATGATCGGTCTTTGGATTGGGTTGACCGCACGTATCCTTCTGGCTGCGATGGAGTTTGCAGGGTTTCAGATCGGTCAGGTTTCCGGCCTCGCCAACGCTTTTGGCCCCTCACTGGGATCGTTCGAAGGCGCGACCTTGGTTGCGTCACTTTTGTTGATCGGGGCGATCACGTTGATCTTCGTCACCGATACGCACCATCTGATCATCGAGGCGCTCTTGTTCAGTTACACGGCTTTCCCTTTTGGGCTGGTCATTTGGGAGGATCTTGCGAGCCAAATCGTCCGTGCCGCACAACATTCAATCTACATCGGGACGGCGATCGCTGCGCCCTTCTTCATCATGAGTGTTGTCCTGAATGTCGGCCTTGGATTGGCAAACCGCATGATGCCGCAGCTGCCCGTCTTCTTGGTTGGCGCGCCGATGCTGATTGCCGTGGGTTTTGTCATTCTTCTGGTCGCCGCCTCACCCATGATGAACTTCTTCCTGACCGATTTGGCGAATTGGTTGGACGACTTCCAGTTCTAGGGTTCGCAGATGCAGAATAGCGATACAGACAAGTCAACCAAAACCTTAGAACCAACTGAAAAGAAGCTCCGCGACGCACGGAAGAAAGGCGATACGCCGTCTTCCAAAGAAGCGGGCAACCTGATGGTCATTGTCGCGCTCGCGGTGATTGGTTTTTATGCTTTGCCAGCACAATCGACGCATATCGTTGAGCTGTTTATGCAGCTTTTCGAAGGAGCAGCGAATATCCCCGTGGGGGAGGGATCAGCAGGTTTCGCGCAGCTGGGATCCGTGTTCAGGCACTTTTCCGTACAACTCGGCGGCGCTTTGGCCCCGATTTTCTTGGTTCTGGTGGTGGGTGCGGTGCTGGGTGTTATCATCCGTGGGGAGACCGTTGTCGCCGTCGAGCGCATCAAACCAAAAGCGTCCAACATTTCCCCTGTTTCTGGATTCAAGCGGTTGTTCTCGGCCGATTCCTTTGTCGAGTTTCTGAAGAGCCTTCTAAAAGTGTTGGTCGTCGGTGCGTTTGCGGTTTGGGCAACGTTCCAAGCCGTGGGTGATATGTGGACTGCGCCGGGATTCCTGCCCGAGAACTTGCCCAAATACCTGTCTGACTCGACCGTTAGGTTGCTTATCGTCGTAGCAGCCTTCTTCGTTCCGCTGACAATACTGGACATCATCTGGAAGCGTTTTGACTGGATGCGAAAGAACCGGATGTCGCATAAAGAGGTTCGGGATGAGCAGAAAGAAATGGAAGGATCGCCGGAAATTCGCGCCAAGCGGGCACAGATCCGGCGTCAACGGTCAACCAACCTAACCCAGGCCGTTCCTGAAGCGACAGTCGTACTCACCAACCCGACCCGACTGGCGATTGCTCTCAAATATGATCGAGGCAGTGACGAGGCGCCGATCTGTGTAGCCAAAGGTGCGGATCACATGGCGCGCCGCATTCGCGAAATTGCTTTCGAGCATGATGTGCCAATGGTCGAAAACGTCCCGTTGACCCGCGCGCTTTATGAAGTGATCGATGTCGATCTTGCCGTGCCGACCGAGCATTGGGAGATCTTGGCAGAAATCATCGGCTTTGTCCTGGAGCTTGAGAACAATCGCAAAGGTAAGTTGCCGCCCAATTCGACGCTTGTGACACATCCGCTTTAATCCGCGGTTTAGTTGAAGCGGACACCACTCAAGTTCTGATCGCCTGGCAACTTGGAGCGTTCGAGGATGATCTTTGAAACTGCACGTGCTCGAACAGGAGACATTTTGGCCAAAATCGGGGCGGCGACGCGTGGCTGCATAGTGCCAAGAACCATAATCATGACCTCGATATCCAGATCGTTCATGATGCCGGCTGCTTCGGCAGGTTTCATATTCTGATAGAGGGCAATCAGGCGCTCAAGATCTTCAGTTTGCTGCGCTTCGATCTTACCCAACAACCCCTCGATGGATTGTTTGAGCTCGTTCAAAGCTGCCGTTTCGATCTCCAGCTTCTCTCGGGCCAAGGCGACTTCCGCCTCCCGGTCTGCCAGATCGTTTTTCTGCTCTTCAAGTATCTTACGTTCCTCGTGCAAAGCTTGAAGGACCTGCTCGGGGATCTCGCAACTTGGAAACTCTTCTCCAGTGCCTAACAGGGCGGATGGAGGGATCTCCCCTTCCTTAACGATGGGGTCCTCTTCTTCCTTCTCATCGGCCACAGTGAGTGGCAGACCTGCGGAGGCAGGCAGCGGTGGTGGATCCTGCGGGACGGGACCGGCGGGGAAAGAAGTTGCTGCCTTCGCAAACAATGCGATGACAAATCCGCTGATCAATAGCTTCCCTGTTGCGTTGCGAAACATAGCTTAGACCTGGCTTTCCGTACGCGGTACATCAAAGAACCGTCGAACGAGATCCTGTTTGTTTCGGATGACCCGCACACCTACATCGCGCGTTCCGGTGACCCGTCCGGTTGTGAACAAGGGTTCCTGAACAGCGGGCTCTTCTTCTGGTTCTTCACGTTTGCTTAGTCCCTCTGTCAAGGAACGCTGCATCTCTGCGACAGAGTGTTCAGATTTGTCCACTGCGAGTGAGAACTGCTGCACGGTGGGCTCCAGCTCATGCATCAGATTCATGAGGCGTTTCACGCGACTGTTCACGATCCAGGCAAACGCAATGCCCCCGGTCAGCATCAGAATAATCACGGCGTCTATAATCATGGCAGCCATGTCAGACCTCCTCTTTGGTATCGATTTCTTCGGTTATGCGGATCGCAGCAACGCCGTTGTTGCGTTTTCCTGTCACGCAACGAAAGATCGGGCTGCCCGAGCAAAGGACAGTGCTTTCACTCTCGTCTGTGATCGACAGCGCGATCTTGTCCCCAGGTTTGAAAGACATGATCTGCCGCATGGGCATCTGCATCTCTTTGAGCACTACTTCCAGCTCAACGGTCACTGCTTCGATTTGCTTCTCTAAAACATCGCGCCATGGGCTGATTTCATCACCGCGATCGCCGAAATAGACTTTGGACAGCTGAGGGCGAATTGGTTCCAGCGTGTCATATGGAAAGATGATCTGAAGACGGCAGACTTGGTTACTGACCGTCACCCCCATGGCGAGGCGAACGCAAAGATTGGCGTGCTGCGTGACCGCTGCGGCCTCTGCATCTGTCTCGATCCCGTCGATTTCGGGGACGATGTCGCCAATTACCGAAAATGATTGGCGAAGCTCGCCAAGGATCAGTTTGGCCAATCGCTGTCCAAAACCCCGTTCGATCGCCGTGAAACCCTCGTTCTCTTCCACAGTCCGACCGCTCGGCTCACCGCCGAGAGAGGTTTCCAAACTTGACCAGACCAACGGTGGATCCATCACAATCAGAAAACTTCCATCCAGAACGGGCGATGACGACACCGCGATCAATGCAGGATCCGGAAAGCCGGAAATTGCCTGGCCCAAGGGGATGTAATCCAGCTGTGTCAGGGACGCTTCGCACGCGCTGCGGGTCAAGTCGGTCAAAGCAATGGGAAGGAACCCAGCCAAACGCGCGCCGATGATGTCCAACATCGGCAGCCGTTGAAAGCTGAAGTCGGACATGCGGATGATCTCGTCGATGAGATCGGGTGCCTCTGGCGTTGCCGCGTTCATCTTGCCTCCTATTGCACAATCATGTCCCGGATCAGGACATCTTGTGGGATACTGTTTCCTGTTGCCGCGCGGGCGCGTTTGAGCATTTCGGACTTGACGGTGAGTATCCCCGCAGCGCCGCGCACTTCAGGCTCTGTCAAGCTGCGCGCATATGTGGTGAAGAGGTCACGCATGAAGGGTTGCCGCTCTTCAATGAGTTCTCGCGCGCCAGGTTCGGGTTTGTAGACAAGGATCAGGCTTAGCTTCAGGAAGGAGCGAACGGACCCTCCTTGCTGATCATAGCTGGTGATATCGGTCGTTATGTCGTCGAATTCCAAGATGCCTTCGATGGCCACGTCTTCGGCTTCGCCGTCCTTACCCTTCTCTTTTTCCTTACCTGTATCCTTGTCTTTCGCTTTTGCCTCGTCTTTGTCTTTGTCGTCCTTCTCGGTCTCCGCTTCAGCGGTTTCCACATACTCTGGTTCAAACTCTTCGGCGTCGTTCTGAAAAGCCATGCGAGCCAAGAAGAAACCACCGCCAAGAGACGCAGCTGACAGGGCGATTGCCGCCATCAACAAGCCACGCGCCGATTTGACCTTGCCGGTGACGGCAGCATCGTCACCTGACCCAGATTCGTCTTTTTTCTTGGCAGGTTTCTTCGCCATAAGGATCCCACAGTTGCTATTCTAAAGTATTTCAAGTTTTTCTTTGTCGAGCAAGCATAATGGCAGGATATATTCTTGCTAAAGGTCAATTTTAAAGTTTAAACTAAGATTAAAAGACAATCGGGCCAAACCACGTGCAACAAATCTTGGAAAATCTCGCTTCTTTGGGTCGTCAGCGCCTGATGATCATGGGCGCTGCGGCATTTGCCATAACCTTGACGCTGGTCATGGGCTTTGTGGTTCTGTCCAGCCCGGACCGCGCTCCGCTTTACAAAAACCTGTCAGCTTCCTCAGCTGGCGCAATTCAGGTCGCGTTGACGTCGGCGGGCTTCGATGCGGAAGTGTCGCCTGATCAGACCGAGGTTTTGGTGCCGCGACCGGATTTGGCGCGTGCCCGCATGGTCATTGCCGAGATGGGCCTTCCAATCGATGGGGATCCCGGATGGGAGATCTTCGATGATCGCAACGCAATGGCGATGAACTCTTTCATGCAGCGTGTGAACCGACTGCGCGCGATGGAAGGCGAATTGGCCCGTTCGATTCAAACGTTGGATGATGTGCAAAGCGCACGTGTCCACCTAGTGTTGCCAGAACGGGAGCCATTTTCGCGGGTACGGCCAGAACCGCGAGCATCCGTTATTGTCCGGGCAACCCTAGGACGCGCGATTGAACGATCACAGGCCATCTCGATCCGCGCGTTGGTGGCATCATCTGTCCCGGAATTGAACCCGGAGCATGTGACGATCCTGTCTGCAAAGGGCGAAACAATACTGGGCGACACGATCGGTGGCGCAGATGTCGAACGCCCAATGCAAGCGGCGCGTACCGCCATTGAGGATCGCCTTTCCCGTCAAGTCGAAGATATTCTATCTGCTCGCGTTGGCGCCGGGAATGTGCGTGTTCGCGTCAACGTCGATCTGACAACTGCGCGTGAGGTCGTGGTCCAAGAAATCTTTGATCCTGAACAGCAAATTGTTCGGTCAACCGAAAGCCGAACAGAAAGCCGTTCGGAATTGGATCAAGGGGGGAATGTTGGGGTCGAAAACAACATTCCCGACGCGCTGCAGGATGGCGGTGGTGCTGACAGCGCGCGCTCGAGCCAGGAAAACACCGGTGAAACCGTTGAATATGAGATCGGCACAACGCGCCGGGAGATTGTGCGCGAGGCCGGCGAGGTTGAGCGGATTTCTGTCGCGGTCTTGGTAAACGGGATTTACAACGTCGACGGCAACGAAGTGGTCTTTACGGAAAGGTCACCTGAAGAACTGGACCAACTTGGCCAATTGGTGCGTACTGCGGTTGGGTTTGACGAAATGCGCGGAGACACTGTTTCTGTCGCGAGCCTCCGCTTCATGGATTACTCGATGGAAGTGGGTGATCCGATTGCGCTGTCCTTGGTGGATCGGATCACAGAAAACATCATACCCATACTGCGAGGTGTGTTGGGACTCCTGATTGTTGGGTTGGTTCTTATCCTCGGCGTCCGACCACTTATCCGACAAATTCAAGGGTCCAACGCGGCGGCCGAACCCCCTGCGCTTGATCCCCCGCCGACCGAAATTAGCCCCTCGGATGAAGAGCTGTCTGGTGTCGCGTCATCTGAAGCCGTTGAGGCTCCGAAGCCAGCCATGCGGACTTTGCCTGATCAAACTGCACCGCCTTCGCCGTCGGATAAACCCATGCCTCGGAACATGCCGGGTGTCGGAAGTGTTTTTAACCCCGATATCGATCTTGCGCCGCATGAATACCTTGAGACGATGGGCATTCGTGGTCGGCTGACGAAGGCACGGGTAGATGCCGTGCGTGAGGCCGCAGATCAACGACCAGAAGAAGTCTTGCGCGTGCTTCGATCGTGGTTGGCGACGGAGGCTGAGGCATGACCGATATTTTCGCTCGCAACTTCGACTTTGAGATAGAGGAAGAGGCCGCTCAGTTGGAGGATGCGGTCGCATCTTCGGCGCAAACAACCATGACGCTCACTCAAGCAGAGATGATGGCCGAGCAAGCCAAAAAGGCGGGCTATGAGGAAGGGATCATAGCAGGAACCGCGCGAGCTTTGTCTGAAGAACGATCTAGTCGCACAGCGCGTTGCGACGAGGCGTTGATCGCTCTGGCAAACAACTTTGTGGACCTGGCTGCCCGTGATGCCCGGTTGCGTGCCGAGGTTGAGTTGGAAATGGCCGAGCTTGTCACCGGCATTGGGGAACGTGTGCTGCCGGATTTATTCGAAGGCCATATCGCCGACGCCCTTGTTGCACGCATCAACTCCGGGCTCCGCTTTGCCTCGGGCGAAGGGCAAGTGTCGATTCGTGTCCCACCAGAACTTGCCGAGGAACTTACTCCGCGGCTTAACGCTCTGCTTCAATCTGTAGATCACGACACTGTGCAGTTTCGCGTTCTTTCCGACACGCAGATTGACGATGGAACGATCCGGATGAATTGGCGCAACGGCGTCTTGGACTATGACCCCGCCCTGGCGAGCGCCGAGGCACTCAACACGCTGAAAGAAGCCATCGTAGAGCTTAGGGCGCAACTGGAGAGCATGCCAT
>CAYODE010000084.1:0-15825 GCA_964402685.1 uncultured Aestuariivita sp.
TCGGCAGCAAGGCGGGCTAAGCAGCCAATCTCTGTGTGCTCGCAGATTGCGGCGAGACGCTGCTTGGCAAGCTGTATTCTGTTGGAATAAGCCGAGTTTTCGGATCAAGGCGCGGCTTCCAGAAAGCTCGGAAGAGCCTAAGCTTCGGACATCCGTGCGTCACGGCTTTCAAGCCGCCGCATGTGGTGCGTTATCCGGCCTTATCTTCGCAAACACTTATTTGACCCCAAAGAAGCTTGGCGTCTGTTGCGATGGCCATGCAATCTATCATGCGAACAGAAAGTCGTCGGTACGTCCTTCTGCAAAACCGTGTTCAATGTAATGCTGGACGGCTGCGTTGAGATCAGAGCCAAAGGCCGCGTCTAGATCGGCGTAATTGTCGAGGTATTGTTGCGCATCAAAACTATCGCGCACACGTCCTTCGAACCGACCCGCGCTGATGAAATGCTGAGCACCCGCATCAGCATTGGCTCCGAATGCCCCGATCAGGTCACCGTAGGAGGCAATATACTCCAAGCTGTCGAAGGCAATCGCTCTACCTTCAAAACGGCCCTGATTAATGTAGTGGCCTACGCCAGCGGTTGCGTTCACACCGAATGCGGACATCAGATCATCGTAAGTCGCAATGTATTCCAAACTATCGAAGAACACGGCTCTTCCTTCGAAACGCCCAGTGTTATCGTAGTGCGCCATACCTGCAGATGCATTGGTGCCGAACGCGCTACTGAGATCACTATATGAAGCGATGTACTCAAGTCCGCTTAACTGGTCCGTGACTGGGGCGCCCACGGCCACTGGCGGGCTAGGAGCAACAGCTGGCGGATCGGGGATCACCGGCGGATCAGGAGAAACGACCGGGTCGTCCCCGCCACCAGGCGCGTCAAACAGGTTATCCAAACTTATGGTTTGATCGTTGAACTCAAAAAACTCGACACCTTCGATAGAGTCGGTGCCATCCGAGGAGACAATCTGAACCCGACCGTTTCCAAGGTCTGTGATCGTCGAGTTGGCCTGGGTCGCATTGATAACAACGGTATCCGTACCATTGCCGCCGTTGACGGTGTCATTGCCAGCGCCACCGGAAATTCGGTTATCAGCGTTATTCCCAATAATGGTGTCGTTGCCTCTTCCCGCGATCACGTTCTCTAAAACAGTGCCCCGGGCGATACCAATATTCCCAATAAGCCCATCGACATTCGAAAACTGCTGGTCTCGCATGTCGATCAGGTTGTTGGTGTTCGTGAAAGTAGTGTCGAGCGTGTCTGTGCCGCTATGATCGTAGATCGTGAAGGTAACGTTGCGATTGCCGACCAAACCTGGATTGTTTGGACCATCTAGCGTGTCGAAATAGGCGCCAAGGTACCCGCCAAGATTGGAGTTTGCGCCCCATGTCGTGTTGCCGATGGTATCGATAGCCGCCCCTGCCGACGGTGCGCCGTACAAGTTCTGGATGGCGACGATATCAGCCATCATCGGGCCTAACGTGAACGCATAGCTGGCGTTGATTGAGGTGTTTTCCGTCTGGCTGAAGTAAGACATAAGCGACATTTGCCAGCTGTCATTCGCGAATGTTTCGTCGTTTCCGTAGCTTGCACTGCCGTTGTATGCGCCTTGGTGTCCGAGCCCCAGTGCGTGTCCGACCTCGTGCACGTATGTTTGGAACGAATAACTATCGATTGTGGTTCCGTAGGCATTTATCCAGCTGGTTGAAACGTTTACGTTAGCGGAAATGATCGAACCGCCGCTAGAGGACCAGCTTGCAAAGGCGCCTGATTGGTTGTCGTCGAACGTCATGTTCGCGCTGCCGGTGGTTTCTACGAAACGGATGTTCGCCACCATTTCCCACGCTTCAAACGCCCATCGGGCGAGTTGCTGCCCTTCTGATGTAAGCGCGCTGATATTTACGCTTATTACGTTGTCAGAGCTCGTGTTCCAGCTTCGGCTTGATCCGCCCCAGTAACCGTGGGTCAGAAAGTTTGCGAGCTCATCCAAGGTGCCGGCTTCAGACGGCTGTGCGGCGTTCACCGCAACGGTGTATGAACCTGAACCAGATGACGCATAAGAACCCGCTTCGATGTAATAGGTTCCAGTTGTTGTAGCGGTGAAGGTGATCTGAGAGTCGAGGCCCGTCCCGCCGTCGTCACTCGCAGCAATCTGCGCTCCGCCGCTATCGAGAAGTCGCAGATAAGGATCGCTGAGAGTGCCACCACTACCAGCGGACCCGGAGTGGGTGATTTCGTAAGTGGTGCCAGCCGTCAGCGTAACGGCGATCACGTCGCTCGTATCGCTGCTCGCGGTTAAAGTACCCTCAAAAGTATCACCGATCGAGACAGCATATGGTGTGGCTGTCGAGCCGGGCGCATCGCCGCCTTCAAAGACTGTCGCCTCAAATGGGCCTTGACCTGGGTGGCGGCCTGGGTCGAACGTGGCCGTCATTGAACAAATTTCACACATGAATCATGCCTCTTCTTGGGCTTTGGTTCGGGATCATCACGGGAGCGTTTCCAAGAGTTCTGGGTTTGCGGACAGAAGCCCGTCTGCAAAGCTGTTCAAAAGGGTAGGGCGAAGCTCAACGTCCATGACCCTGAACTCGATTTGCGGCCCTGCACTCAACTCCCCCGTTTGGCCAAGCTGCCATTCCAGGTGCGCTGTGATCATGGAGTCGGTGAAGTCATCAACGCGTAGAGCGACAAGAAGATCATCAGCGCGGAGTTCAAGCGTTTCGCCTGCTTGCAGCGTTTGGATGTGACTGCTTGGAGAGCGGCGTGTCAGGGCTTCCGCCATCGACCGACACAGCGCATCATGTTGCGCCGCGTCTTCAGGGCATTGAAGTGCGATCAAATTGGGTGATCCTTGTTTCGCCATACCTACTCCTGGCGTTGCCACCATGAGTAGAGAAAATGCGAAACAAGGGAGCGCTAGACCTGCTCGAGATCTTTTCTCTTGCATTTACTCTCCTGCCCACAGGGCCCCATACAAATACTGCCTCAGTTAGACCAAGTTATTGGGGCATATATTGGACGATGATGTGCCCACCTGAACCAACTTTTGACCATTGCATGGCAATGAGCAAAATGCCGCCGGAGTTGTGCTCCCGTGACCCGCTGGGCCCCCACAGCCCCTAGCCGCATCGTTATGTAGTTGCTTAAAGAGATGTTGAAATAGCGAAGGCAGATAGGCGACCTGGCAGTGTAAGGCACCGGAAACTGATGTGTGATTGCGACATTTGTAGTCGCTTTCCGGCAGCAGCCTGTGCAAAAGATCCCGACCGGTTCGACGAGATCCGACAATCTGATCTAATACATCAGCATGCTAGGAGAGTGTGCGAAGTTGCCAGATTACGTATTTTTGTTTGAGAGGTATTTCGCAATAGCGCTGGATAAGATGGGGCACACTAAGAGCGCCGTCTTCAACGGCCTCACTCCACAAACGCCTAATCCATGAGGGCTGTTGATTTGATCGGTGTCAGTAAGCCATCGACAAAGCGAACCAACTCCAAGCCACGGACCTGGCCACAGATTGGCAGCTTACCTAATGCCGATGCGTCAACCTGCTCAATCTCTTCGCGGGTATCGCAGGTCGCCACGGTCATGTGGGGTTGAAACGGCTGTGTCGCGCAAAACTCGTCACGATGTTCGCCTTCATAAAGCAAATCGTGCAAAGCCGTTACTGCCTTAGCGCCTTCACCACATAGTAACAGGATTTTATGCTTCTGTTCAAAAGGGTCGAAGCCTGTCACGTACTCATCAAATGTCACCGGGAAGGCGTTCATTTGACTGGAGACCGTTTCCACCCGTTCGCTGACCGCCTGAAGGTTTCGTTCGTTTACGCCAAACACCAACGTGAGATGAGGCCGAACGAGCTTTGCTCTTTGAGGTTCATGTCGGGTCCGAAAGGTATCGACGCGACCTGAGACAGACGCGTCGAAAACTGGATATGAGAGGACATATAGCACCGTGTAACTCTGAAGCGATGCAGTGCAAAACTCAACGGCAGCCAGTTGTGAGCAATCCTAATTCGATAAGTTGGTTTTTCCCGCGACAACCCCGAAGCAATTTTTCCTGTCTGCTTTGCGGGACATTACACCCGCTGAACGACGACGCGTCTCCGGAGCCGGTTGATCTGTTGTACTTTCACTTTTGTGATTCCTCACAAACAAATTGGTTCAGATCCTCCGAGATTGGGACGCAATTCAACCCGCACTCGAAGTCGAACGTCTCTTCCACGGCTCCAATCGTTGACTGATGCTCGGCTATTGCAGCGCGGCACAACTCCAATGACGCGTGACGGCCCAGATCGGTATATTGGTTCCGGTCATCGCCATTCGGGAAATAGACTGCCCACCAGTTGTCTTCGTTGAAAACACCTTGGGAGGCGAGAAAGAACCCGATGAGAGCGATGGTCGCAACGACCGCCATGAGAAGACTGTTTTGGCGCATTGTCTAAGACTAGCGTTCAATTTGAAGTGCTTCCAGTGGCTCAAACGGCTTCCGCCTTTCGCCTCGGCGCAGTTCGCTGAATGTGATCTCTTTGCACGTTAACCAAACGCCGGATTTCAACAAGCATCTTAGGCGGCTGGCAATCGGTTAGGTATTGGTGCTTTCCAAACTAGACGCAACAGCCGAGAGTAATTCGGATTTTGGAACTGGTTTCATCAGTCTTATGTCGCTCACCCGAAGGCCGTTTCCGTGAACCGTTGCCTCACTTGCGTATCCAGACATGAAGATAACTGGCAGATCATTTCTGAGGTCTCTGCACGCGCTGGCAAGTTCGGGTCCATTTAGCTTTCCTGGCATAACAACATCTGTGACCAGTAGGTCGTAATGCCCGCCACGCACAAACTGTTGAAACGCATCATCACCGCTCGCAGCGGCATCAACGTCATAGCCCGCGCCCTTGAGAACGCGAACCACCACACCCAGAACTTCGATCTGATCCTCGGCAACGAGTATTCTGGCGTGCCCGGTCTGGATCGGCTCCTCCGACTTTGTCGGTTGTGGGTCGGACATGCTTTGTTCCGTCGTTGCGGGGAAAAAGACCTTTACTGAGGTGCCGATATCGACCTCTGTGTAGATTTTCACGAAGCCGCCACTTTGGCGCACAAAGCCCTCAACCATCGACAGCCCCAATCCGCTGCCAGTGGACATGTCCTTGCTCGAGACAAAAGGGTCAAAAACGTTGGGCAATAAATCAGGGTCGATCCCTGTTCCCGTGTCACTAATGGCAACCAAAACGTACCGTCCTGCTGGGACCGCTTCTTCGATTTCTGTGGCGTAGTCGTCATCAATGCGCACATTCGCGGTTTCAATAGTGAGTTTGCCTCCTCCCGGCATGGCATCTCGCGCGTTGACAATGATGTTTACCAACGCGCTTTGCAGGCTCGTCAAGTCCAAGCGGACGGGCCAGGTGCGATGTTGCAGGCTTGTTTCAATTTCGATCGACGACGGCAGCGTCCGCGCAATCCATTTTTCAGTATCGCGGATCACGTCGTTGAGGTTCAGAGACTGCGGGTCGAGTTCGGACCTGCGCGCAAACGCCAGCATGCTTTTTGTAAGCTCCGCACCTTGGCGTGCAGCCGAAATTGCTGCGGTCAGGATATCCAGCCGGTCTTCTTGCGAGAGATGTTTTTCGCCTTCATCGTCGATCAGGAATTCGAGGTTGCCTTGTATGATCGCGAGAAGATTGTTGAAGTCGTGAGCGACACCTCCGCTGAGCTTTCCAACCACGTCTAGTTTCTGGGCTTGGAGCGCGATGGAGCGTGTTTCACGCAGTTCATCATCCTTTTCGATAAGCGGGGTCAAATCGAAATTCACCCCGACGACCCGCTGAGGTTGTCCGTTGGAAAGGCGTTCTACGAGAGCGTTGCCTTTCAATGTCCGGACGTGTCCATCTGTATGAACAACACGATATTGAGTATCGAATGGCTTGATGTCGTCCAGCGCTTCAAAAAACTCCACCTTGAGCCTTTTGCGATCGTCAGGGTGTACAACCGCCTCCCAATCTGCGTAGCGGCCACGATTTCCCTGGAGGGCTAACCCGTGCAAGTCTTTATTGAAATCGTCCCAGTATGCTGAGCCGTCCGTAGGGTCATAGGTCCAAATCCCAATGCCCCCAGACTGCTTTGCAAGATCAATGGTACTAAACGCTTGTTGTAGCTCTCGTTTCTGACGCGCATACGCGATGCTGAAATGAGCGAATGCGGCAGTCAGTATCGCGGAAACCACATTGGCGACCGCAATCCAGGGAAAGTCTTCCGACAACCATTCGGACGCTCTTTCTCGGGGTTGTATGAGGAAAAACATGAGCGCTGCGCCGCCGACACTAAGCGATGTCGCAACTGCGATGCGATACGCTCCAAGCTCTGTTCCCAAAGAACTTACGAACCAACGTCGCCAAACGATTGAGCCCGCCAGAGCGTAGACAAAATAGACGATTGTGCCAGAGAACGCGAAACTACCACCGATCAGATACCTGGAAATCGCACCGCCGATGGCTGCTAATACTCCACCGATTGGCCCCCCCAGCACTCCAGCCAACAGTACGGGCCCTGCGCGTGCGTCGATCGTCGCACCGTCCTCCAGGTGGATCGGGGTCGCACTAACCAAGAATGCTGCAGCACCATAAACCAGCCCAATGGAAATTGAGCCCCTTACGCTGTTTTCAAAGGCAACGCTCTGAAAGATCCAGATAATACCAAAAGCTGTGATGCTCAGCAGAGCTGCGTTTTGTAGAAGTTCGATTGGCATGTTTGGTACCGATATCCAGCGCGGTGAACGGTATAGGACATGGGGGAGGCGTCAACTCCCAGCGGACCCCATATGGTTTTTGCCAATTGCGTGGTCTGTCCGACGATAGAAGCTTCATCGACATGCCGGAGGGAGTTGATATTCGGGCGATAGGAGCTGCGGAACACCTGCCAATTCGGGAGCGCAGCAAGGATTTGGCTGAACGCCCATATTCTTGGATTTAGTCACATCACATCCCAGCCAAATAAAAGCCGAATTTCCGTTTTATCTCTCCCCAAAAAGGCTGGAGCAGGACATGGAAGGCGTATTGGCGATCGGCATTGCATGGATGTTGCTTTCTGCAACAACCGCTTGCGTCGTTGGAGATAAGCGAAGTTTTAGCGTCGCCTGTGTAGCGGCCGGTCTCATGGTAGCCTTGGGTGGCGAGGCATGGGTTCATGGCGTATTCGGAGCTGTATTGTTCAGCCCGCTGCTGTTTGCAACGATACCTCTTGCCCGCCGGATGCAACGCAAAAAAGCGCCGATAAGCCCGCAACAGACCGGGCAAAACCCAAGTTCTAGCGTTCGTTCTGGAGCATTGCCGGATGCGGCTGTAACAAAGGGCGGGCAGAGTTGGAAAGACATTCAGGCTGCGAAAGAGGCAAATCGCAAAGCTCAAATTCAGAAACGCTTGGAGGACCTTCGTACGCGTGTTGCGTGTGATCCAGTCTCCGTTGTGTTGCGGCGTCAAGTACCCGTTCGGTTCAACGAACAATCCCGGTCTTGGCTGGGGGGGCTGCCGCAAATGCCCGAAGGCGTCGACTGGCCGAGAAGCGCAGCAGACGGGCGCCCATATCATTTCGTCGCTCAGATATGTTGCGCAGATTTACCTGACGAGCTTTGGAAGGGGCGGGGACACCGCGACGGATGGCTGTTGTTTTTCCTTGACGCGTTCAACATCGGTACCGGCGACTTGGAAGAGGACGATTGCGTTTTTGCTATGCATATAGACAGCCTCGGACCAGAGTGCGCTCCACCGAAAGACTTGCGCCCCGTCCACAACAAGATCATGTCAGGCCCCGCCTATTGGCAACCACAGGAGGACGTTCCACGCGTTTGGCGAAAGTGGCCAGTAGATCTCGTTGCTCAGAAACAGGAGCTCATTTCCGGACAAGTCATTGCCTTTGCTGAGCGGGACCTGTCCCCAAAACCAACAACGAGCAAAGAGCTTTATGGAGTTCATCCGCAGTCGGATCGGCCCAAGTTGAACCCCGTGGATTGCCCGCCACTGACGTGGGGCGGCGCATTGGCCTACCTAGATTGGCTTCTTAATCTTGCGCGGCATCGGTCTTCTTCGACGGCCACGGATCAGACTGCCAATCTGCGGAGCGATCCAGGCTGGTTGGACAAGCTAATCTCCGAGGCGGAGCAAGAAGAGGCAAGACTGGTTGATCAAATCGCTTCTTTTGAAGAACAGATCGCCAAAACGGAAACCGACGAAGACCGGACTTCAATTCAACAGGCGTTGACGAGGGCCCAACGCTATCTCAGCCAGGAACTCGAAACGCTGGACAAATTGCGTTTTTACGCTGCGAACGGTGGCGAAGACAAACTGGACGCCGAGATATCCGCAAACGTCGAAGGGTATGGAAACTGGTGGAAGCAACTTTTTCCGAAGCTCGAACGGCTTCGCGCACGGATTGCCCGTGAAAATCCCAATAGGCCGTTGAAGGCGGAAACATGGATCGCAATGCGTGATGTCATCTATGGTTTTGGTCGGCCCACGTTTACGGTGACACAGCGATCTGACCGGGCTAAGACGCTACGGTTTGGGAAAATGAGCTTGGGCGAGGCCGCACCGTGGGGTGGTGAGCTTATGCGCGAGCATTATCTCGATCTTTATACGGAGTCCGAAGAGACAAATGCGCGGATACCGGAAGCCGCAAAGGCGGTCGTAGAGGAGATCGCGCGCGCAATTAATTGGGATCGCCCTCATCGAATGGGTGGTTTCGCGGATCCGTTGCAGGGGGACACAGACCCAGCAGACCCTCCATTATTGCTACAGATCGCTAGTGATGACGGCATGACTTGGTTGTGGGGCGATGCTGGCGCGATTTACATCCATGCACGCGAGAGCGATCTTGATGCACGGCGCTTCGATCTGACTTGTCGGATGGAGTGCCACTGACCTGCGATGTGGAACGGCGCGATTAGTCGGTGCGGGCTTGAATACTCCGTTGGTCTGACATCCGGATCGCCCATGATCACGCAACAATCGCTCAATAAACGAAGCGGATCAAAATCGGATACTTTGGCGCTATAGTTGATCAACGGTTTGCCCAGTTGAATTATTGACTGACTAGTCACTCCAGAGTATGAAGCGCTATGAATGATCGTCAGAGTCAGATCGTTGAAGTAGCAATCAAACTCTTCCTCACAGAAGGCGTAGGGGTTTCCACCGCGAGTATTGCCAAGGCCGCAGGCGTCTCAAACGGAACGCTCTTCAATGCTTTTCCGACAAAACAAGATTTGATCGACGCGATGTACCTGACTGCGAAGTTAGGAATGTTCGACGCATTGGCCCTGAAAGAAAACGCAAGATTTGATCGTTCAACAGTCGCTGAAAACTGGGGCCGTTATTTGACTTGGGCTCGTCGCCTCCCCCACCATCGGCAAGTTATGCATCTGCTCCACGAAGCAGGGCTCATCAGCGACGTGGCTCGGGCCCGCGTGGACGCCCTTGGAGCGCCTCAGGGGGCTCTGATTGAGCAGGCTCTCAATACCAGAATGATCACCGGCCCGAACGTCGAATTCATTGTAAGACTTATCTTCTTTCACATCGATCTCGTCATTGACCAGCACCTGGAACGCGAAGACGAAACCCTCGCCTTCGAGATGCTCTGTAACTCCATAGGATTGAATAAATGACCAAAGTGTTTTTGACCGGTGCGTCCGGTTTCATCGCCAAACACGTTCTTCGTGAACTCCTTGAAAAAGGCTACGAGGTTCGCGCGTCCGTTCGTTCCGAGAAACGCAAAGGCGAGTTGGAAGCACTGTTTCCGAATTCGGACATCGAGTTTGCGTTCCTCGATCTTAACAAAGATGAAGGTTGGAACGAGGCAATGCAGGGCTGCGATGTCTTGATACACACGGCCTCGCCATTCCCCATGGGCGACCCTAAAGATCCGCAAGAGCTGATACGACCCGCCGTTGATGGCACTTTGCGCGCGCTTAATGCTGCCAAGGCCAGCGGCATAATGCGTGTGGTTCTGACCTCATCCAATGCAGCAATCTACAAAGATGCGGGCAAGCCCAAAGAAGCACCATCTGACGAAACCAACTGGACAACGCCAGATGCTGACTTCGTCACGGCCTATGAGGCATCAAAAACGCTTGCCGAACGCGCTGCCTGGGATTTCGTTGCCGAGAACCCAGAGATGGAGCTGACCGCCATCAATCCAGGTGCAGTTTTCGGCCCGCCAATGGACGGCCGTTTCGGGACGTCCTTGGAATTGGTGGAGCGGGTTATGAGCGGCAAAGATCCCATGGCTCCGCCCTTTGAACTCCGAGTAGTGGACGTGCGCGATGTTGCGATGCTGCATGTCGCGGCAATAGATCTTGAGGCGGCAAAGGGAGAGCGCTTTTCCGCAACCGCAGGGATGATGAGTTTCCTTGGGATGGCCGACGCCTTGCGAGAGTGGGATCCGTCTTTGAAAATGGTAAAAAGGGTGGCCCCAACGTGGCTGCTGAAGGTCTTTTCTCTCTTCATGCCTGAGATAAAGGCGGTGCTGAAAGGGTTGGGGCGCAATTTGAGTGTACCAGGTGACAAAGCCGAGGCGACTTTTGGTTTCAAATTTATTCCAGCAAAGGATGCGCTGATCGCTTCCGCCGAGGCTGTTAAGAAGTACAAGCATTGAGTTTGCGTCCCACGTGAGCGTATCTGCGGGGTGCCAAGAGAGATGATCGTTAAAGGTGTTCTGCTTGTTTGTGCTCGACGTTGAGGTGTTCGCGCGATGACGGGGGCTTGGCAGATTGCAAGGATGTCTTCTTTCGGCGTGCGTCTTAATTGTGGTTTTTGGGTCCAGGTAACGGCGAAATCTCGATGAGATTCTCAATCAGCTCTCGGTGTTCCCGGTTGCTGTTCGGACTCAGGGCGGGTCTCATCGGATCTTGGGCGGTCGTCATTGCCTATGGCGCAATGACAGCGGTCGGTTGGTGCCGTAGTGCTCTGTAAATATTACGTTTTAGCGCAATTTCCTGAACTTTCGAGGGCGCATTTGAGGCGCTAGAACCTCCCGGACTAGCCGGAATGATGTTCGTACCTCAAAAATTTCTTGACCTGATGTACGTAACTCATTTAGCCTTTTGTCAGGGCGAGTTGGAAGCACGCCCAATTGGGAGGATCTAATGAAACGATTTAACGCTGCCGCCGTCGGCGCGGTGCTCATGGGTTCTGTGAGTGTGCCAACTTTGGCCTCCGCAGAGGATTTGACACTTTGCTGGGCCGCCTGGGACCCTGCAAATGCTCTGGTTGAACTTTCGAAGGAATTCGAGGCACAGAGCGGCCACACGATGAATTTTGAATTTGTGCCTTGGCCCAACTTCGCAGACCGTATGCTGAACGAGTTGAACTCAGGCGGTAAGCTGTGTGATTTGCTGATCGGAGACAGTCAGTGGATCGGCGGCGGCGCCGAGAATGGCCATTACGTAAAGTTAAACGATTTCTTTGATGCTGAGGGCATCAGCATGGACGATTTCGCCCCGGCGACCGTTTATGCCTATTCGACTTGGCCAAAGGGTACACCAAACTACTACGCGCTGCCCGCAATGGGCGACGCAAACGGTTGGTTCTATCGTGCCGACTGGTTCGCTGATGCAGAGATCCAGGCAGCATACAAGGAAGCGACCGGTCAGGACCTTCGTGAGCCACAAAGCCAAACGGAATTGCTGCAAATCGCACAATTTTTCCAAGGTCGTGAAATCGACGGAAAAACGGTTTACGGCGCGTCCATCTTTACGGAGCGTGGGTCCGAAGGCATCACCATGGGCGTAACCTCCGCCCTGTATCCATGGGGCTTCAAATACGAAAACACCCCTGGTGCGTATGACATGGAAGGCGCAGTGAACTCGCCAGAGGCTGTCGAGGCTTTGGAATTCTACAAGGAATTCTACGAAACCGCGACACCACCCGGCTACACCAACTCGTACATGGGTGAATCTCTGGACGCGTTTAAATCTGGTCAGGTCGCTATGGCGATGAACTGGTTCGCGTTTTTCCCCGGCCTTTATGCCGATCCCAACACGGGCGGCGACAAGATCGACTTCTTCGTGAACCCACCCCAGAACCAGGCGGGCTCGACACTGGGCGGCCAAGGGATTTCTGTAGTTTCATATTCTGACAAACAGGACGCCGCGCTTGAATACATCAAGTGGTTCTCGGACCCGGCGGTCCAGGCTAAGTGGTGGGAACTTGGCGGCTATTCCGCACATAACTCTGTGCTGAATGATCCTGGATTTGTCGACAGCCAACCCTTTGCTGGCGATTTCCTCGAGGCAATGGGCGGCGTGCAGGACTTCTGGCAAGAGCCGGCCTACGCCGAGCTGCTGCTGGCCATGCAAAAGCGCGTCCATGACTATGTTGTGGCCGATCAAGGCACAGCCAAAGAGGCACTGGATCTTTTGATCGAAGACTGGACTGAAGTCTTTGAAGACGAAGGTAAGCTTTGATCTGAAATAGAGGCCGGGCCCTGCTTTGTGGGCCCGGTCCGTCCGGTGCCGAACTGATTTAAGGTCTGCACCCACGTCGCACCAGCTAATTGACGGAATAGTCCCATGTCAGATGGCCCAATAGATCGCGTTGCTGGCGCAACGCCCGAGCGAGTTGCGCGCAAAATCAGAGGATTGTCTGACCGCGCCATCGCCTGGATTTTCGTAGCTCCGACGATTTTCCTGCTGCTTGCGATCAACATCTTTCCTCTGATTTGGACGATCCGGCTGAGCTTTACCAACTACAAAGCGAACCGGATTAATCGCGAACCTGAATGGATCGGTTTGCGGAATTACGAGCGGATCCTGACTGACAGTGACATTTGGCTTAATATGCAAGCCACAGCACACTTTCTGTTCTGGACGATTACACTGCAGGTACTGATCGGGTTTGCGCTTGCGTGGCTGATCCATCGCAATTTCAAAGGCAACGCCTTTTGGACCACCGTGATCGTGTTGCCAATGATGCTGTCACCTGCGGTTGTCGGGAACTTTTGGAAGTTTCTCTACCAACCGCAAATAGGCTTGTTCAATTACATCGTTGGCTTTTTCACAGGCAGGGACCCGTCGAGTTTCGAGATGTTGGGATCGGTGCAACTCGCACCTTGGTCGATTGTGATTGTCGACACTTGGATGTGGACGCCCTTCGTGATGCTGATCTGCTTGGCGGGGCTGCGATCGATCCCGGAATACATCTATGAGGCAGCCGAGATCGACCGCGCATCCAAGCTCAGGCAGTTCTTCACGATCACCGTACCCATGGTTTTGCCATTCCTGATGCTGGCCGTCCTGTTCCGGGGAATTGAGAACTTTAAGATGTTCGATCTGGTGGTGCAGTTGACGGGCGGTGGGCCGGGATCGACCACGGAACTGACATCCATCAACCTAAAACGCGAAGCGTTCGAGAAATGGCGCACGGGATATGCGTCGGCTTATGCGATCATTCTCTTCGTGACCGTCTTCGGGTTGGCGTCGATCTATGTGAAAGCACTGAACAAGGTGAAAGAGAGATGAGCGCGCATTCGATCACCGAGCCGTCAAACCGCGCGAAGTGGGGTGCGGGCATTCTGGTCGTGCTCTATGCACTGATCACCATGATCCCTCTGGTCTGGATCGGCCTGACCGGTTTCAAGAGCCCGGCAGACGCGATCAGTTATCCGCCGAAGTACTTGGTTGGTTGTGATGGGCCTGCATGTTTCACGCCAACTTTGGAAGGCTATGTGAACCTCTTCACGACGCGGACGCGCCAAACGCAGGACTTCCTGGCCGCGAACCCGCCAGAAACCTGGGCGGATGAGATCGTGCGGCAGTACGATATGGTCATTGTCGGCCCCTCCAAGTTTGGGGAGAGGTTCCTGAACTCGGTGATCATTGGGTTTGGTTCGACGTTTCTGTCTGTCTTCTTGGGGACGTTGGCAGCTTATGCCTTCAGCCGCTTCAAAATACCCCTGGCGGATGACCTCCTCTTTTTCATCCTCTCAACGCGGATGATGCCACCCATCGCCGTCGCGATCCCGATCTTCCTGATGTACCGACAACTCGGGCTGTCAGACACGCATCTGGGCATGATCCTACTTTATACCGGTGTGAACATCAGCCTCGCGGTCTGGCTTTTGAAAAGCTTCATCGACGGCATCCCGACCGAGTACGAGGAGGCGGCGCTTATCGATGGCTACACGCGGTTCCAGGCGTTCTACAAGGTCGTCTTGCCACAAGCTGCAACCGGCATCGCATCGACGGCCATCTTCTGCCTGATCTTCGCGTGGAACGAGTATGCCTTTGCCGTGCTCCTGACCACCGCGAACGCACAGACGGCACCGCCGTTTATCCCGACGATTATTGGCGTGGGCGGCTTGGACTGGCCTGCGATTGCAGCGGGCGTCACCATCTTCCTGCTGCCGGTCATGATTTTCACCATCCTACTGCGCAAGCACCTGTTGCGCGGGATCACATTCGGAGCCGTGCGGAAATGAGCAGTTTCTTTCAAGGTTTGATGCGCCTGCGGCGCGGCCCATGGGAAATGATGGCGTCGATCATCATAGCGATCGGGGTCTTTATGTTGATGCAACCCTTCGTTCTGTGGGGGTTCACATATTCGTTCATCACCACGCTGATTGGCACCGTGATGTTCATCATCGTGTCTCACTTCCCGGAGGGTGATTGATGGTGAACCTGTCGTTCTTGGATCGTTTGGAGCTGCCCTGTGGCTGAGATCGTAATCAAAAACGTCCGCAAGGAATTTGGTGATTTTGTTGCGGTGAAGGACAGCAGCTTCACGATCGAAGATGGCGAGTTTTTCATGCTGCTCGGGCCGTCGGGCTGCGGAAAGACAACGACCTTGCGGATGATTGCGGGGCTGGAATTGCCGACCTCGGGTGAGATTTATCTCGACGGCGAAGAGATCGGGCAATTACCGCCATCGCAACGGGATATTGCCTTCGTGTTTCAGATGTTCGCGCTCTATCCGCATATGAACGTGTACAAAAACCTCAGCTATCCTTTGGTCAGTCAAGGAATGCCGCGCGCGCAAGTGCGCGCCACAATAGACGAGGTGGCCGGTATTCTGGGTATTAGGGATATTCTGAAAAAGCCTGTCGGGGGGTTGTCAGGCGGCGACCGGCAACGAGTTGCTTTGGGGCGCGCCATCGTGCGCCAACCCAAGGCGTTTATGATGGACGAGCCCCTTGGTGCGCTCGACGCTGAATTCCGAGAGCATATGGCCGAAGAGCTCCGCGCACTTCATGACCGCATGGGCGCCACCACCGTTTATGTCACCCACGACCAGCTGGAAGCGATGCAGATGGGCGACAAGATCGTTGTCATGAACAACGCGGTTGTTGAGCAGTTTGGCACCCCGCAGGAAATCTACGACATGCCCGCCACGATGTTCGTCGCTGACTTTATCGGGTCCCCATCGATGAACTTCCTCGACTTTTCCGGAACATATGGGGAAGGGGCGACATCCGTCGATCTGAATGGCGAAGCAATTGGCGTCCCTGCGCTGAGAGAAGCGGCCCAGGGTGATCTCACCTTGGGTGTGCGGCCCGAGCATATACGCTTGAGTACCGATGGTGGATACCGGGGCGAAGTGCTCGCGACGGAGTATTTGGGCACAACTCAGATCGTGACGTTGGTGACAGCCAACGGGGAGATCAAGGCGCGCGTAAGTTCAGAACAACCCGTCCGCGAAGGGGAAACGGTTGGGCTGAGTTTCCTCGATCACACGATAACGCTTTTTGATCGTGGCAACGGCCTGGCGATCCGGTCTGCCTTGAATGAAGGAGTGCTGAAAGATGGCTGAAGTTCGCCTTCAAAATGTATCAAAGCACTTTGG
>CAYODE010000085.1:0-15741 GCA_964402685.1 uncultured Aestuariivita sp.
GTGGATTGAAAATCCTCGTGTCGGTGGTTCGATTCCGCCCCCGGGCACCATTATTTCAAAGAGTTACGAGGTTTTTGGCAGGCGAAAGACACCCTTTATCTTGCTTTTGTCTCCTGGATTTTTGAACGGAGGGTATGCTTTGGAGGGGTATTTCAAGAAGCTTCGCTCCAGCGTTTGGGCGGTATTCAGAGCGTCAGGAGTGCCCGCTTTGGGGGTTTACCTGAGCTTTGAAACGGGAGACTGGACATGGTTTGCAAGGTCAGGATCTCTGATGGTTGCGATATCCATCGTCGGCTTTGCTCATGCGTTTTTCAGCGAAGGCCTCTCGAATGCTTGGAACCTGGCAAAAGAAGCTTCACCGGACTCCCTTACCGATGAACAAAAGAAGCTACTTCTGGACGAGCAATTTAGACGCATGGATAGGTCGACGACCGTCTACAACACGTCAGCTATCACAGCAATTATCGGAACCCTCATCTGGGGCTTCGGTGATTTGGTTGGTGTTCTCTTGTGATGTGCTTTGTGCAGGAGGCAGGCTTTGACTTGCAGGGCTATGCGGACGAGGTCAGTATTGCTACGACCGCGCGAAAGTCTGGTTTGGAAAGCTTTGGGAATACCTTCTGCTTTTACTGACAACTCGGACCATCAGCAGCTTGACAACGCATCTCATATTGAGATCTCTTGAGAGAAGCTAATCCAGTCTTTGGCTTGCGAGACAAGAATAGTTATCAGTATGAGAGATTTAATTACCCACAACGGTAGCACAATTCTCTAGATGACGAGATATTTTATTCCACGCATCCTAGACACATCTCATAGCATTGCTGCATCTTGCCTCCACATTTCGAAAGGAGACACACAATGCCAACTGTGTCAGCTGAGAGGCTTCAAGCTGAAGCCAAGAAAAAAGGATTGACCCAAGAAAAGCTCGCCGCGGAGGTCGGCATTAGCCGGGAACAATGCGGCAAACAGCTTCGAAAAAAGGGGGATATCCGCATCAATGAGAACACTGCCTGCGGATATGAGAGGGTCTTTGGCCTTTCCCGTGAGGAATTGTCGACCCCCCCAAAGATGAACAAGGACACGCCATCTGGTTGGAACCGCGTTGTTGTTCAGTTGTCAGACGAGGAGTTACTGAGCCTGCGCTTGACCGCGATGCGCTACGGATTGGACGGCAAAAGCATCCTACGGATGTCCACAGTGCTCTTCATAATCGTCGCCGAGCTTCAGTTGGCAGACAGGGCGAAGCGTCTTGCTTCCGCTGAAGCCCAAATTAACAACTTCCCTGACGGATTTGACCATATGGCAAATGCGGTTCGCGGCATGCGGCGGATCGATGAGGCACTGCGGGCGGAAAAGAATGCTATCTCGGTTCGTGATCTCACTGGCTCCACATTCTCAAACGACGAGTGGAACGATGGGTTCACCGGCAACACCGACCTGTTCGTAGCCTTCCTCGAACGGATGCTGCAAGAACTTGCACCAGATGTGTATGAGTATGAGCTGGGCTCGCCAGCCTCTGATCTGTTCCGCGATCAGATCGACGAACTCACGCAGGGCGATGCCCTCGCACGAATGGCGCTCCTCAAGAACGACGTGCACCCTCGAGAGCTCGAGGCCATTCCGGCTGGCGAGCGGGTCACCTTTCTACATGGTCGATGCTCGAAGGGCACCCTCGCTGCGCATGAAGAGCGCGAGGCCATGCTTGCAAAGCTTGAACTCGATTTTGAAATTTTGGGCACAGCAGATGGAGGGCGGGCCAATGCTTGATTTCCACATTACGGAACACGCCGAGAAACGGAAGCAGCAGCGAGGCTTTCGCGACGCCGACATCGACCTACTGTTAAGCCTTGGAGAACCTTGTGGCCGTGATGGCTACCGGTTCACTCACCGAACCGCTCGGAACGAAATAGAACGGTTGAAGGCGCAGATTCAGCAGATCGAGCGCTTGGCTGGCAGCATCGCAATTGTCTGCGAGGGTTCCGTGGTCACGGTCCACCACGGAGAAAACAACAAATCAAACCTTAGTCGCCGTCGCGGAGGGTTGCGCGATGGGAAATGAAAGCAACGCCCAACTCGTGTCAGTTAAGCTTCCTCTTCCTTTTGCCCAATGCCTGCTGGACCTTGCGCATCTCATGGACAACCGCGTCACAGCCTCGCTTCGTTCAGCCCTCAAAGAACGACAGAGGGAATCCACCGCTTCGCAATTCGAGAAAGCGCCTTTGGCGTCAAGAGCAAAACGGGCCAGTCCACTCCGACACAACACCAACCTCATGGCAGAGATTTTGGGCCAACGCGTGTCAGGGGTTACACTACCGGACTTGTTCGCACGGTGCGTAGACGTGATCCATGAGCTTGACCCCTCAGCGATCGAAAGACTTGCAGTTAAGAAAACGCATGCCCGGCGATATGTTGCACGTCGAAAGGAGGACATTCACCTCAAGAGCCCTCACCTCGGGACCATGGAAACTAGGTCAGGTTGGTGGATCAGTGCCAACGTCAGCGAAAAGCAGGTCACAACGTCCATGTGTCTTTTGGCGAGCGCCGCAAACCTCACTTTCGGAGAAGATGTCATTTTTCCAGTGTGACCTGTCCGTAGACTCTTCTTGTGGGAAACCCTCGTGGAGGCGTTCGGGGCGTCATCCCAGCGAAGCAATCATATTAAAGAAACACCCATCGTGATGACGAAGTCATACTTTGCTTCAAGCGTTCCGGATTTTCTGGCGCAATCGACTGAAGATATCATTGGTCGTTTGGCGACGCGTGTGGGCACCGAACACAGTGGCAGCGAAACGCAACAGATACGCGCCTGGCGCATTCAAATCGACTTGCTCAAAGATGCCTTCGGAAACACGGAAAGTGACCGTTGGGGCATACTTCTTGAGTTGCCACTTCTGCGGTTAGGGCGGCGCATCGACACCATCATCTTGATCGGCGACTTGGTTGCCTGCGTTGAGTTCAAGATTGGCGCAACAAATTTCTATGGTTCAGACGTTGACCAGGCAGTCGACTACGCCCTCTGCCTACGAGACTTCCATGCGGCCAGCATTGGAAAGCGCATCGTCCCTGTCCTCTGCAGCGATCAGGCACGCAGGACCCAAATGCCCGAGAATATCGATTTCATCGATGATGTAAGCCAGTGCGTCCGAACAAACGGCGAAGGTCTTTCGCGCGTTCTCCTTGCGGTCGAAGCCTGGTCTGGAGAGGATCAGATCGACTGGCAGGCATATGATGCCGCCAGCTACAGTCCGACGCCTGATATCGTGACAGCAGCGCGTAGCCTTTATTCCGGACACTCAGTGAAAGAAATCGGTCGCGCTGACGCGACCGCAGAGGCGTTGGAGCGAACTGCCAACAGATTGAAGGCAATCGCTGAAGAAGCGCGCCGAACCCAAACGAAGGTTGTCTGTTTCGTGACTGGCGAACCGGGTTCAGGCAAGACGCTTCTCGGTCTGGACTTGGTGTTCTCGGGAACTGCCGGTCGCGTCGCTGAAGAACCGGCTGCCCTCCTAAGCGGCAACAGACCTCTGGTTTTCGTGTTGCAGGCAGCGATAGCAGAGGATGCGCGCCAACGTGAGGGCATCAAGGCGGACGAAGCCAAGCGCAGAGCGCAACAAGCTCTGCAGACACTCTTGGGGTATCTGAAAGATCATGCTGACGCGGACGCCCACCCACCTGAAAACGTCATCGTCTTCGACGAGGCGCAGCGTGCATGGGATGCCGATACCGGGTTGAAGTTGCTTGGACGAGCAAAGTCAGAGCCTGAACTGTTCATGGAAATCATGGGCCGTTTACCCTGGGCATGTCTCGTTTGTCTCGTGGGTTCGGGACAGGAAATCAACCGAGGCGAAGGCGGTCTTGCCCTGTGGGGGGGAGGCGCTTGCTAAATCTGAAGATTGGACGGCGCATATTTCAGACAAGGCGCTGGCGGCACGAGAAGGCCTGCTTGGGTTCTTTGATATTGCGTCGGGTGCTGATGTATCGCTCGTAAACGATCCAGATCTGCATCTAACGTCAAACCTGAGAGCCTATCGTAACAATCTACACGGCGATTGGGTTTCCGCCCTATTGGTTGGGAACATCAACTTGGCACGAGGGATTGCGGGCGAGATGGAGCATGCGCCAGCCTTCGTGACACGCGATCTTTCAGTAATGAAAGCATGGCTGAAAGCGCGCCGCCGTGGCGATCAGCGTGTTGGGCTACTCGCCAGCAGTGGTGCAACGCGTCTCGTCGCCGAAGGCGTCCCGCCATCGCCTCGTTCGGACGATCTTGGGACAGTGGTAAACTGGTTCCTTAAGCCAACAGGCGATTTCAGATCATCGAATTCGTTAGAGACACCGCTTTCCGAGTTTGTATGCCAGGGTCTCGAAATCGACTATGCGGGGCTGTGTTGGGGCAACGACTTGGTTTGGGACGGCCAGACTTGGCTGCCGAGAAAGATGCGTGCCCCGAAATGGCAGCTACTCAAGAAAGAAGATGCCCAGCAGTATCGCATCAATACTTACCGGGTTCTGTTAACCCGTGGGCGTGCTGGGACAGCCATCTATGTCCCTGTCGGTGATGAGGATGATAGCACTCGGGCATCAAAAGACTTCGACGGTATCTTTGAAGTTCTTCTCTCTTCCGGGTGTCGACCCTTGTCCTCAAAACTGAGTCACCAAAAGCGGCGGCAGTAGCCTTCTCGGAACATGATTGCGCCAAGGTCACGCCCGTCTTGCAACCTACAACTCCCTATGAGGCTCTAGAAAAGTCGATTCCCACCTCAATCTCTACCAGCTTCAAGTCTGAGCTTGGCAATCTCAAGGAGCGTCGGAACTCTCTGGCCCACACCTATTATAGGGGAGTTACGCTTCATTACGACGCTCCTCCAATCACCATTTCTAGATATCAGACGGTAGCCGCAGGATTAAATGCCTATGACAAGGCGCTTCGCGCGTATTGCTGAGACGATCGCGTTACGATTACTTGTCAGCGGCGCTGACAATGATTCCATGCTTTGACGCAAGATACATATCTTGGGCTGTTCTTACTTGACGCGAAATAAACTCACTCCTTGAACACTCTGGCAGCCCGAGTTGCCTGATGAGGCCTGCATCGAAATCGCCCGAAAGCAACAGGATAGATTCCCTCAGAAGTATATCTCGGGTTCCTCGCCCATTGTCAGATCTAACGCGCCTCATGAAGTCTTTTTGCTTTGCTACGGCCTCCACAATTTCTCTCTTGATGGGGGTGTCCTGAACTTCCCTAAACAGGCTGGCCATTCGTTGGTTCCCAGATGATCCTGAAAAAATTCTATCGATTGAGTCTGATGGCACAGTTTGCCAGAAATTCCGCGGATAGGGTTCTTCCCTCAAAAGCCACAAGATGTTGGCAAATCCTTCAGCCGAAACACTCTTCTTTGCGTCCTTGTTTTGGCCAGCAGTTAGATAATCTAGTTTTGCTACGATGAGACCCAGAAAGCACATTGCTCTTGGCTCATCTGCCGCGACCAATATGCATGGATGTCCAATGGCCTCCGTAGGGATCATCCAGTTGCTTCCCATAGTGTTTTTTATATCGACATCTTTACCGAGGATAAGCGTATCTAAATTGCCCTTTGGCAGTCGCAGCAATGCTCGAAGTTCAATTTCAACTCTCGTTCCAATGTATGTTTTTTCCGTCTTCTCCAACTCGTCATAAGACCGGCGTCCTGTCTTAGGCGTCATGATTACGTCGTCAACGCACTGACGCAGCATCGGCGTGAATCTTTCCGCGAGCGCCTTCTGGCCCCCTGCACGTTCAGTGATTTCGGCCGCCAGTCGTGTTAATAGGTCGTAGTCAGGATGGCCCTGCACAACGATGCTGTCTGGAATGTGCTTCTTCAATTGCCATGCGCCGTGAGATTTTTGACTCTCTACGCACGGTGGCATATTGAACTGTGTTTTGGAAGCTAGGCTGCTACGGACCGAAGCACACGTTTACGCAGTGCCTTGGCAATCTTCAAAGACACAGCCTTGGCAACTGGCGGTGGAAACGCATTGCCCACCTGTCTGTATGCGTTGGTCTTTGCTCCCGTGAAGTGCCACTCATCTGGAAAGCCTTGAATGCGCGCAACCATAGGCACTGTCAAACGGGGCATGCCTTCATGTAATGCATCTGGAGCCTCTGTAGCGATAGTTCTCCCCTCGACCCCCAACGCTGCCCACGCCGCGCGCGCTCGGGTCGGACCCAAATCAGGCCCTCCGTGTTTTTTCGACCCTCCCACGATCGTCGGAGCGATCTCATCAGCTTTTTCTGCCCAATTCTTTGCACCGCGCCATCCTCTTTCTCCCATAAGATCTAATAGTGTCTCACCGACTGATGGGGGGTTGTGGGGGTTAGGATCTGGCCAATCGAAGAAGTCTCCGCGCGCTTCCTGGACGGCAACAATAACCACGCGAGGTCTCAGTTGCGGAACGCCGAAATCTGATGCGTTCAAGAGCCTCCAATCTGTCTTGTATCCCATCTTCTCCAGCTGTTCTTTCAGGTGTTCTCGATAATCATGGAAAACGGCGTCCAAGAACCCGCGAACATTTTCAAGCATTACGGCGCGTGGCCGAGCGGCATCAACAATGTCAATCGCGTCATTGAACAAGTTACGTTCATCTGCTTCGCCAAGCTGTTTACCGGCAACTGAAAAAGGAGGGCATGGCAGGCCACCTGCGAGAAGGTCCATGCCCTTGAAATCTGAAACGCGCTCCTTGAAAAGTCTCATGTCCTCTTCAACAACATTCCAGTCTGGCCGGTTGTGTCGAAGCGTGTTGCAACAATGCTTGTCGATCTCAACAAGCGCTGAGTGCCTGTAGCCTGCTTGCTCAAGCCCAAGAGCTTGACCGCCTGCACCTGCGCATAGTTCGACCGATGTCAGCATGTTGCCCACCCCCTTTTCCATCATACAACACATTGTGGTCAACCAAATCAACTCGTCGCTTGATGACCGCAAAATGTTCTTTATCTGTTCTTATCGGTGGCCTGGAGGTTGTTGCAACATGCTTGTGCGGCGGTGCGTTACTTTTTCAGGACCGTCACCGCTTCCTGAGGACTAGCGGAACCTTTCACTCATTGCGGCCTGATCGCCCACTACGTAGACCGGCGGAATGAGAAACTAGAAACCCCTGTCGATCTGGCTACTCTTCGCCAAACCCAGGCTGCGACTGCAGAGCTGGCATGCGAGGTCATAAAAACAGTTAATCACATGGGATGGCAGTTCTATGGTGGTGCTGGCCCCGGCAAGCCGATCTCTTGGTCAACATGTCCTCCCGATTGACCAATGAGCTTCTCAAGATCATCTGGTGACCGCATCTTCTGTCCGCGCTACCGTGTAACTGCTAATTTCAATGCTTCTTGACTAGGAATTCTGGAGCTCAACATATACTATTCTGTTGTCATGACTGAAACAATCCTAACAATGATTTCTGGTGATTCATAACAAATAACTTCAAACGTGCAGCAATATCACTCCAATCCTGGTTATCCTCAATGTCCATTCGGTCTACAAAAATCTGCGTCCAGTCCTTTGTATACCTTGGCTTTTTTCCGTTAATCTCATCATAGATCCGACGGCGCAGTTCGTCATTTCCAGGTCTTATAAGCCACCGGAAACGCAACTTATATCGATCGCCATAGTTTCGATCGACGATCAAGGAAAAGAGACGCCTTTCTGGTTTCTCTTTATCAATGTTTTTTTGATCAAGCTCCTTTGGATAGAACAGAAGCATACGTTCGCTAGAAATTTCTTCGATTGCGAAGTCCCACCCGGTTGCATCTGCAATATCCTTGCATACTTCAATGCGGTTAGCGAACAGGTCTTCAAGTGCGTTACTTACCGCGTCAGGCTGATTCGACGCCAAAAACTCAAGCGCCTCTTTGTGCTCTTCCCAGAGATGGCTAGCAATCTGAAGCAGTTCTGCGTTCTTTTCTCCCACGTGCCTTCTCCTCATCATGTCAGTATACGCCTGCACCATCCTTCGGGCGTCTTCATCGCCAATAGGGCGTTGATGAATCTCTGCGAACCGATCAATCACTGTCCCCAAGGATATCGGCGTCCAAATGCTTCGATTCTGTTCTGAAGGATCATCGCCATTCAGCGTTAAGTAGAAGAAGAGAAGTTTCCCCTGCGGAAAGCGCTTAGACATCTTATCTTCATATCGCTGGAGCTGATCTTGACCTTCTGAGGCGTTGATCTTGAGCTCAAATACAAGTGTATAGCCACCTCGACGTGAACCAGGGGCGATCTCAATTAGTAAATCAATGCGATCACGTTCGCGCTCAATACGAACGCCAGTAAGATCCATAAGATGAATATCAATTGGACGAAATGCGTTCTCAGACACGATGGAAGCGTCTGCAGCTACATGAAGAAAGCCCCTTAAAAAAGCGTCATCAAACCCGTGGGGTCGGTTAGGGTCAAGAATATATGACAAGAAATGAGCGTGCCGAATTTCTTGGTCCGTCATGCCGACAGCTTCAAATGGACAGAAGTATGCGAGCTCGCGCTCAAGTTGCCTGAACTTCTTCGATCTCACGACAAGATCTTCCAACTTTGAAAGCAATTGTTCGTTCTTGTCATCCATCACTGATGCTACCTGGCTTGCCCCAACGAAGTAGTTCAGTTGTGACCGTAGTGCATGAAGGGTCCTGGCGCTACGGCTGGTCTGGACGACGAAGCAGCTCCGCAAGGAAAAAACTGCCACCGCACCACCTTCACCGATGCCTGCACAAATAGATCACATAGGTCGACATTTACGCCAGCCTCGAACCGGCGTTCGCACGAGATAATTGACTCGCCTGAGCAAGTATCAACCGCGATTTCTCGGCTTTCTCCGGCCTCAAGCGGACGATAGAAGCATCACCGAACCTATTGGTAGCCCTGTAGAAGCTGTGTTTCTTGCGTATCGGATAGTTCTACGGTCAGTGCCGCGGGTAAAAGGGTATTAACTAGGGAACCTACCTATACTTCTTATTGTGCATACTTCTCCTACTGAAGAGGTGAACGTCAAAGAGATGCTCACTCTGAAGACGAAGCAGTCGCGATCCAATCTCCCCTGGCCTTTTGCATGAGCCTTTGCTCGGTCAGAACTCCAACCACTGTTTACGAAGTTGATCCAGCGCGTGGCCTACCTTCGCATTCATCTCTGGCCAATCGACAAGCCACCGGCCTTCCCGGTTTCTGTTTCGCGGCCTCGGTTTGGTGCGCATTCTATCCTCAAGATATTTCGCCCGCTGGCTGAGCTCCACGCCATAGATGCCCCTGGTCTTCATCTGCTCGATGGTTTGTTCCACCTCTTTAACGGTTGCGCCGCAGGTAGGCAGACGGAAGACGAGGTGGTTCTTGACAAGATTTCTGAACTTGTAGCCGTGCAAGTCCTTCAGAGTTCTTAGGCCTGCCGCTTCTAGGGCGCCTAGCGACGTCAGCGTTACCTCCATCCTTGCGCGGCGTGCTTTGTCGGAGAGTTGTCGAAACTTGCCCTTCGTCTTGTTCCTCTCATCAGCAATCTTGTGCTGAACGTTGGTGCGTTTTTGGCCGTTCATGTCGCCACGATAGATTGTGGCATCGAGATAGAGATCGTTGCCTGTTTTCGGGTCCAGCAGAACCTGCCTAACGCCCTCTTCTTTTATTTCGCGATCGGATGACTGCCGACCTCTTGGGCCAGAGAAAAGATATCGCGTCCGACTAAGTTCTTTGTCCATATAGAATTGGCGCGCATCAATATAGCGCGGAAATGATCCGTCCGGGACGTCGAATGCGCTCGGAGCCGCCCAAACATGCCGCTGCAAAAGCCCAACGAGTTTCTCCCGGGTGGTGAGCGCATGAGCTGGTTCAAGCGACTTGCGCGCGAAAAAATCCACCGCCAGCTCAAGGTGAAACAGTAGAATCTCACCGTCAATGCCAGCGCATCTCTCTACTCCGTCAACTACGTCTTGCAACGTGCTCGGTATTGCGTCGAACACAGTGAGTGCGAAGTGATAGCCGGTTGGTTCGGACAGGGGCACTTCGGGCAGGCTAGCGTGATGATCTTTCGCCAAGCCGATCTTGGTTCTTTCTCTGATATGCACACTTGCACCAGACCTCGTGACCGAGCTCCTCAGCATTTGGTCGGAAACCTTGCTTCGCGTCTTCACGATGAACGCAATCTTGTCGATTACCGCCTTTGTGGTCATCTTGCCCAAGATGTCCTCTTCAGGCTCAAGAACGATACGACCGGCAAGATCGCCACGCACCTTGGCGTGGGCGCGTGACGCCTTAACCGGTCCGGTCCTGTAGCGTAGGATGGGTGGGGCACTGCGCCCAGGAATACCCCCTTGGTATTCAGCTTGCTTGTCTGGCGACGAATACATCAGAGGAATCTCAAACGTAGAAGGGATCGATTGAGCCGACAGGCCGGCCCCTGAGCCCGTGGCAGCGCCGCCTAGGGGCCTAGTCGCCGCTCGGGAACCCCGACCAGCAGAGACAGATGAAAGGGCCTGTGTGGGGCGCACAGGGGCCACACGAGCGCTCCGTCTGCGGCGTGCTGGGTCTATCGCCTTTGCGAGCCGCGCTAACATCGGAGCTGCTTTGACCGTTTGACCCTCGAATGAAATACTCCCGTCCTTAACTTGAGCGATGTATTCCGGAATAATGCGACGCAACGACCTTAAATTAGCCGAATAATCCGTGGACGCCTGACCCCTATCAAAGCAACGCCTCTCAACTCTCGCGATGTCTCTACCTGTGATCCCTCTATCTTGAGCTAGCTGAATACCAACTTCTCGCCTCGCATCCTCAAGCACTGCAAGCGCTGCAAGCGCACAAGCCGCGACTTGCAATAGACGTGTATAGTCAGGTGCTGGACCTGGCCGTTTCCTTGGGCCGGGTTTCCCGCCCGACAACAACCACCGTCCGAAGACGATCAACTCCCCGGGCAGTCGCAATTTTCCGGTTGCGTCAATTGCTGACAAATTGTGTTGTCTACCTGCAGGGTGCAGTATCGACTGAACAAAGACTTGGCGGTTCACTCTGCGCGCAAAGCTCGCGGCATCAAGGGCATCTTCTGGAAGACCCTTCTCGAAAAGATCTTTGCGATTGGAGATTAACCTCTTGAAAAGCGCTTCGTTCGCCTTGCGCAGACGGGTTCTTGGAATCGCCAAATCGACACGTTTCGCAATCATGCCCAAAAGGTTATCCTTTAGCACACTTCTTGGTATAAACGATCATAGGGGCCTTTTTGCCTAACACTTATAATCCAATATGTGAGAAAGCAAAATCAATAAAGCGCTATGATCACTATAGACTTTCTCGAAAGACTAGTCAAAACCTTATTCCTCACGTAGCTATCTCTACAGCCTCAATCACTCAAACAAAATAAAGTGCGAGTAAAAATTCGACCTGCAACGTCGTTGCTTAGCTCACCCCAAGCCATATCAAACTGCAGAGCGCCCAGCTCGCTCAGCCAAATCTTTTAGTTACGATGGAACTATATAGTCTGACGAACTAGCGCCAAAGATGATGCTCCCCGACTGCTGATTTTGTGGAAACAGTAGGCGACCGGGATGGACCACCTCTTTTGGCTTCAAGCCACCCCATGGTGACAATGAACAGCCAAGAACGGTAGAGGAGGAGCTGTAGCAGCGATTTTATCATTTACACAGCTGCACAAACACTCTCTTTTGACACCCCAGTGATACCTACCGACAGAACTCCGTCAGCTTCGTAGATGTGGACTCTAATCGGAAGTCCTAGAAAAATAACGTAAGATCCATGGGGATGCACTTTGGCTCCACCAAAAAGTTCAGATCAATTCTTCCTATGAATTGTTCGTATCAAAGGAGAAACGTGTAACGTTCCGGGATTCGATAATCCCAAATGTTACAGAAACATAGACAGACATAGTGCTTATACGGGCTTAACACTTCTTAACAAGTATTCGCCAAAGTTTAACATAAAGGTCGCCTTTCTTCCACTGAATTGACATAGTTTAACGAGCGCGCTCCGGCTATGTGATTGTAAGTATTGAGATATCTCTGAAATTTAACACAAAAACTCGGAAACGGTTTTTTGGGCGATATAGGGGATGGCAGAATCCCAAAGTTAACACTTCAACTTTTTAAGGCCTCGCTGGTCGGGATTGGAAACTGCCTTCTACTTCGCCCCACTCAGTATTAAGTCGCGTGCATGCTTTGAGATCTCATTCGTTCCTACACTTTGTCGCTCCGATAGTAGAGCCAAGCTTCCAATAAAGGCCACAGAGGTCGCCAGAAAGTGACGTTTATTTGAAGAAAGAGCCCGCTTTCCTCGCCGTCGATTGTTATAATGAAGCAAACAAATTGGATGCAGGAGCGCGCCAAATGAGAGCGAAAAACAAAACAGTTAGGGATGCCTGCGAGAGCTGGTTAAGGACTAGCGAGCGGAACGGGTTGGAACGCTCTACGCTAAAGGCTTACCGCAGCCACGCGTGGGTCCACATTGACCCGAAGATAGGAGATCTTCTGGTCACCGAACTGAGCCGCGCAGACGTTCGTGACTTCCTTGACGAACTACTGGACGAAGGTGTTTCGCGTGTTCTCGTCCGGAAAATCATGGTGAGCCTTCGCGCAGTTCTGGCAGAGGCGGTTGAGCGTGAATGGGTCGATTACAACGTCGCGGCCGAAGTAAGGGTCAAGCGTAGCAACGGACGCGATCGCAAACGCGCTTTGATCCCAACGAAGGACGAAATCCGGACAATCCTTGATAGCGCGCCAGAAAGCCACCGGGTGATGTTCATCCTGGCGATCTTCACCGGTATGCGCATATCGGAACTCAGGGGCCTCCCCTGGGGCTCAGTCGACTTCAAGCGTCGGATCATCAAGGTAACTCAACGCGCAGATGAGTTTGGAGTTCTGGGGCCGCCAAAAAGCAAGGCGGGAGAACGTGAGATTCCTACGGCACCGATGGCAGAGAAGGCACTCAAAGAGTGGATACCAGCTTCAGGCGCACAGCCTGATACGCTCGTTTTTCCCAATCTTGCGGGCAAGGTTCAGAACTACTCAAACATCTACAATCGAGTGTTCAAGCCCATGCTGGTGGAGAACGGGATTACGGATGAACGCGGGAGAGCCAAGTTTGGCATTCATGCACTTCGTCATGCCGCGGCGTCGCTCTTCATCGAGCAAGGATGGAATCCGAAGAAAATTCAGACACTGCTTGGTCACGCTTCAATCAACATGACCATGGACGTCTACGGTCACCTATTCGAGAACCCCGAAGAGGATGTTGCCATGTTCAAGAAGCTTGAGACAGATCTTCTGGTAGCCTGATGGTTCGCGCAGCCCCTACCAAAGTGGTTCTGGCATTCATTCCCGGACAGTCAGCCGTGGTGCTCCAATCACATGCGACTAGTGACGTCTCTGGAACAATGGTGCTGTGACGGAATCGGAACATGCGTGACTGCTTGGGGTTCCCTCAAAGGCAACTGGATGACTTCAACACTTGAACAGGTCAAGAACATGACTAGCCCATAGCTGTGACTTCCAGGGTTGTCGTCAACCTTTGCACCCGGCGTTGGCCATCGCGGCAGCAATTTCGCTTTTTTGAGTCTGTGCTTTCTTCCAAAAGGCGGGGGCGCGCGTCTGGGTAAATTCCGACAGCGCTTCAAGCACATAATTGCGCGCAAGCTTAAGGTCGGGACACGGATCGTCAGTCGTGTCGTGCAAAGCGCGTTGATACGCGGCTTTCGCTCGCGTGGAAGCAACGAGCGCCCATTGCTGCGGCGCATCCTTGCGCGGGAGAGCCGCTTCCGCCAGATCGAGCAATCCGAGGGCGTCAGTTAGCAAATCGCGGCCGACTGTGCCCGAGCTACGGCGGCCTTGCTCAATCCGCACCACAGCAAGGTTGAGGTTGATCGCACTTGGTTTTCCGTCCCGAGCGCTAGCACGGTGAATCTCGATCGCCTTGGAGAACGTTTTATGTGCCTTCTTTAGCCCACTAAGTGCAGCCTCTCCGCTCAAACGCACCGCAATATCGGACTGTGTTACACCCAAGTTACTCATCCGCGCGATCATGACTTCCGGTTCGTCCTCATGTGCGACGACCGCGCTGAGAACCTCCTCCGCCTCGTTTAGAAGCGCTGTGCCATCGGCTCCCTCAGTGCGCGACCCCAGAGTGCGCAGCGCTATACCGAGGTTCGAGCCAGCGACAACCGCCTCATTGCCGAGGCCGAGTGTGCGATGAATGACCACTACCTTTCGATAGTTGCCGATTGCCCGGAGCATCGCCGTTTCGCCGGCCTCAAAGCTTTCCCTCTGCCCGATTTCAAACTCAGCCATACCAACGAACGTTAGGGCATTGGCTTGGAGAATACTGACATCCCGCACGTTGTTGGACTCTGGCCGAGCAGTGAGTTCATCCGTGAAGGTCTTGTTTGCGTCTTCGGCAAGCTCTCGTGCAGCTCGCAGTGCCGGTAGGCCATAACGCATGCCGTGCATTAGCATGATTGGCAAATACTCTAAGCGCTTTCGAGCCGGCGTCAGCCGATCTTCGCCGCCGAAAGTCTCCGCAGAAGCCGCGAGCAGACGAGCCGCAAGTTCGATTTCCCCTAGCAGAAGCGCGTTCTCAGCTCGCGCGAGCTTTGTAGCCTCACCATCGTTCGCTTGCGCCCTATCGACCTGCCGGAGGGCCCAATCGACCTGCCGGAGAGCCCGATCGACCGAAGCAAAGTCAAGCCTTTCGGCGGCTGAATCCGCTTCGGCCTTGAGCTTGGCCAAAGCATCGTCATTGGGATCGATTCTAGAAATCCTTAGACGCGCTGTTCGCAACTCTTCGGCCCGCTCGGAAAGAATCGCCATCAACTCATCGTCATTGTGCTCCCTGACGTTCTCGACGCGAAAACGCTCGGCAAGCAGTTCGAGTTGTTCGCGTTTGGCCAAGCTCAGATGGTCCAAAGCGTTGGCCAACGAGCCGAACCTCGCATCAAGATCTTCGATCAATGCAGACTGATGGTCGAGGTCTTTGAGCACCCTCGCCATAAATGGAGGCGTCAGACTATCCGCGAAGGACCTATTTCCCAGAAGCTCCGCAAGCGTCGGCTGCGTGATCTGTCGGAAGAGTCCAGGCATTGACCCTTTAACGTGCTCTGTAAGCCAGAGCCGGTCCAGCATCCCTTTAGTGATGCTTCCTGCGTCCATACTCTCAGACACGACCTGCTGGGGTGAGGGGAGTCCGAACTCCACCATTTGCGCATAAAGCCGGTCCGCATCCGGCGGTAAGTCATGTTTGAACCCGTCGAAGACCGCTTGCGCACTGTCGGTAAGCTCTTCAGCAAGCCGTTTAATGTCAGGCGGCGCGTTAGCCATGATCTTCTTGGCTAGATCTTTCGTTGACACCATCGTCCTGACAGCGCCAATGAGGCTTGGCTTAGCGACAAAACCGGCCAAGCCGACGAGCAGTGTGATGCCGTTCGCAATCTGATCTGACTTCATGGAAGGATTACGTCGCACGTGACGTTTTCCGTCAAGGCGTGAGGCTTGGAACAAGAAAAACCAATCCGATCGCATCAGTAGATACGAACTTCGATTGGTGGAGACTTCCCGTTTTCTTCCGATCGAGATCGCAACTGATATTCAACTGATGCCCATCTCTTCACGAGACCGGATGAAGGTGTCGCCAAGCCAAGCGCTATAGAATGAGTTGCTGCTCGCAAGCGCGGACTCTGGATGGATTGAAAATCCTCGTGTCGGTGGTTCGATTCCGCCCCCGGGCACCACAATTT
>CAYODE010000086.1:0-15536 GCA_964402685.1 uncultured Aestuariivita sp.
GACCTTCCTTTCTCCTACCCCTAACAGGCGCGCTTGAACCTCGGGCCAATCTTTGTCATTGCGTCCGCACGAGTTACGCACGCAAGGGCTGGACCGATGAAATTCACGCTTTCCTGGCTGAAAGACCATCTCGATACCACGGCATCCGTGGATGAGATTGCCGAGACATTGACTGATCTGGGCCTTGAGGTCGAAGAGATCTCAAATCCCGCTGAACGTCTGCGTGATTTTACCATCGGCAAAGTGCTGAGCGCGGAAAAGCATCCCGACGCCGATCGGTTGCGTGTGTGTCAGGTGGCCACTGATGAAGGCACCAAGCAGATCATATGCGGTGCCCCCAACGCGCGCGAAGGGATCACTGTTGTTGTGGCAAAGCCAGGCGTCTACGTCCCAGGCATCGATACCACGATCGGTGTCGGCAAAATCCGCGGCATCGAAAGCTTCGGCATGATGGCGTCCGAGCGTGAGATGGAACTTTCAGACGAACATGACGGCATTATCGAGTTGCCCAGTGGAGAGGTGGGCGAGCGCTTCATCGACTGGTTGGCCGAGAATGATCCATCCAAAGTGGATCCGGTGATCGAAATTGCGATCACGCCGAACCGTCAGGATGCCTTGGGCGTTGCGGGTATCGCACGCGATCTGGCGGCGCGAGGACTGGGCAAGTTGAAACCCAGCGAAACATTCGAAGTCCCTGGTGGCTTCGCGTGCCCGATCTCGGTCAGTATTGACGAAGATACATTGGACGGCTGCCCACTATTCACCGGGCGAGTGATCCGCGGCGTCAAGAACGGCCATTCCCCACAGTGGCTGCAGGATCAACTACGCGCCATCGGGTTGCGACCGATTTCTGCGCTGGTCGATATCACCAATTTCTTCACCTATGATCAGAACCGTCCGCTGCACGTTTTTGATGCCGATAAGGTCAAAGGCAGTCTGCGCATTCACCGCGCCGCGGGGGGTGAGGTGCTCGAAGCGCTCGACGACAAGGAATACACCTTCCAGCCGGGCATGATGGTTATCTCCGACGATGAGGGGCCCGAAAGCATCGCTGGTATCATGGGAGGCAACCCGACCGGTGTGACCGAAGACACGGTTAATGTGTTCCTCGAAAGCGCTTTCTGGGATCACATCCAGATCGCGATGGCGGGGCGGGCGCTGAAAATCAATTCTGACGCGCGGTATCGGTTCGAACGGGGCGTCGACCCCGAATACACGCGTCCGGGGCTGGAAGCTGCGACGCAAATGATCCTCGATCTGTGTGGTGGTGAAGCGTCCGATGTTGTGATCGCAGGGGCGGTGCCTGATCATTCTCGTGCCTACAAGCTGGAACCGGCGCGGGTGCAGTCTCTTGTCGGCATGGAAATCCCCGAAAGCGAGCAGCGTCAAACACTGACCGCGCTGGGGTTCCGCCTCGATGGCAGCATGGCGCATGTGCCCAGCTGGCGACCGGATGTTCAGGGGCAGGCCGACCTGGTTGAAGAAGTAGCTCGGGTCGCCTCTCTGACCAAACTTCAGGGCCGGCCGTTGAAACGCCTCAGCGATGGTGTGCCAAAGCCGGTCATGACCGAAAAACAGCTGCGCGAAGCTGCCGCCAGACGGACCTGCGCTGCGCTCGGATATAATGAATGCGTCACGTATTCCTTCATCGATCAGGCGTCGGCTGCATTGTTCGGCGGCGGAACTGACGAAACCAAGCTGGAAAACCCGATCTCCAGCGAGATGAGCCATATGCGGCCCGCGCTTTTGCCGGGGTTGTTGCAGGCAGCTGCGCGCAATCAAGCACGCGGCTTTATGGATTTAGCGCTCTTTGAAGTGGGCCCCGCGTTCCAGGGTGGAGAACCAGGCGAACAGATGGCACTTGTCACCGGGCTCTTGGTGGGTCGGACGGGCCCAAAGGACGTGCATGGCGCATCCCGAGAGGTGGACGTCTTTGACGTGAAAGCGGACGCGGAAGCCGTTTTGGCGGCGATTGGCGCTCCGGCCAAAGTACAGATCCTGCGCGGCGCAGATGCCTGGTGGCATCCAGGCCGTCATGGGAAGATCTGTCTTGGCCCCAAAAAAGTGCTTGGCGTTTTCGGCGAACTGCACCCCAAAGTGTTGAACGCAATGGATATCAAAGGACCTGCAACTGCCTTTACTATCTGGCCAGACGAGGTTCCCGTACCGCGAAAAACCGGCGCGACCCGCGCCGCCCTCGATATCAGCGATCTGCAGGCGGTCGAACGTGACTTTGCCTTTATCGTCGACGCTGATGTGGAGGCCCTTACTTTAGTGAATGCTGCTGCCGGAGCGGACAAAGCTTTGATCGACGATGTGCGCGTGTTTGACGAGTTCATCGGCGGTTCGTTGGGCGACGGAAAAAAATCGATTGCTGTCACTGTCCGTTTGCAACCACGTGACACGACGCTGAAAGAGGCTGACATTGATGCTGTCAGCGCCAAGATTGTCGAGAAGGTGACCAAGGCCACAGGCGGCACCCTTCGCGGCTAGCGCGCGCTTCTTTCTGTGAGTGCCGACGTAAGCGCGGTCAAAAGTGCTTTTTCTAAAAGGCATTCGCGCTAGGTCTGGGGCAAATGAACACAAGGAAAAAGCCATGACTTTGAATGTTTATCTGTCCGGTGAGATCCACACCGATTGGCGTGAGCAGATTATTGAAGGTGCCAAGGGGCTGGACGTGACGTTCAACAGCCCCGTCACTGACCACGCCGCCAGCGATGATTGCGGTGTCGCCATCCTGGGAGAAGAACCAAACAAGTATTGGCACGATCACAAAGGCGCCATGGTCAACGCGATCCGCACGCGCAAGGGCCTTGAGGATGCAGATGTCGTCGTCGTGCGATTTGGGGAGAAATACAAGCAATGGAACGCAGCATTTGACGCTGGTTACGCAGCCGCGTTGGGCAAATCGCTAATTGTTCTGAACCCACCAGAGCACCAGCATGCGCTAAAAGAAGTGCATGCCGCAGCCCTTGCAGTGGCTGAAGAACCTGCGCAGGTCGTACAAGTTTTGCGCTATGTCCTGACAGGGCAACTTCCCGCCTGAGTTGTGGCTGACGCCACGATCCGGTTGCCTGATTGACGCTTCGCCCTCTACCTTGCTTCGAGGGAGCAAGAGGGGAGGCTGATACATGCAGTTTGATTACGTGGTCGTTGGAGGTGGGTCTGCTGGTTCGGTTATGGCCGCGCGTCTGAGCGAAGATCCGTCCGTTCAAGTGTGCCTGATCGAGGCAGGAGGATCGGGCAAAGATCTTTTCATTCGCGCACCCGCTTTGGTGGCGGGTATGATTTCCGGACGTCCGAAGATCAACAACTGGGCCTTTCAAACTGTGCCTCAACCTGGATTGAATGGACGCAAAGGGTTCCAACCTCGGGGTAAGGCGCTTGGTGGCTCCAGTGCGATTAACGCGATGTTGTACGTCCGCGGGCATCCATCCGATTACGACGAATGGGCCAATCTAGGTTGCGATGGTTGGGATTGGGAAAGTGTGCTCCCCTATTTCAAGCAGGCCGAGGGCAATGTTCGCGGAGCGGACTCCTGGCACGGTTCGGGTGGGCCACTGCACGTATCGGATCAATCCGAACCGAGGCCCATTACCCATGCCTTCGTTGAAGCCGCATCGCAGCAACAGATCCGAGAAACGCAAGATTTCAATGGCGCCGAACAGGAAGGCGCGGGTCTCTATCAGGTCACGCAATTCCATAGCGGAACCCAAAAGGGCGAACGATGTTCGGCCGCAGCCGCCTATCTGTTTCCTGCGATGACCCGCCCGAATTTAACCGTTTTGACGCGGTCCCATGTGCGCCGGGTCGTCACCGAAAACAAGCGTGCGACCGGTGTCGAGATTCAGCAAAAAGGCAAACGTCAGATTGTCGAAGCGCGGCGCGAAGTCATCCTGTCCAGCGGTGCATTTGGCTCTCCGCAGCTTCTACTTTTGTCCGGGATTGGTCCGCGCGACGAACTGGCCCAGCACAAAATCGATGTCGTGCATGAACTGCCTGGTGTCGGACAGAATTTGCAGGATCATCTGGATTACATCCTCACCTACCACTCTAAGCGGGACGACGTGGTTGGATTGGGTCCGAAAGGATTGGTGCAATTGGCGCAGGCGGGACTGCGCTGGCGAAAGGATGGTTCCGGGCTCTTTGCATCGCCCTTTGCAGAAGGCGGTGCGTTTATCAAATCCTCGCCCAAGCTGGACAAGCCTGACCTGCAACTTCATTTCGTTGTTGGCATCGTGGATGACCACATGCGAAAAATTCATCTGCGCTACGGCTTCTCTTGCCATGTTTGCGTGCTGCGTCCCTATTCACGCGGAAGCGTTGGATTGCAATCGGTGCGGGCCGACAAGGCACCACGGATCGACCCGGGCTTTCTGTCGGACGAACGTGATTTGGACGTGCTGATGAAAGGAGCCCGCCAAATGGAAGCTATTCTCGAAGCTGAGCCTCTGGCTCCATGGCGCGGTAAGCGGCTTTATGCGCATGACGGTTCAGATGCTGCGCTGGAGGCAGACATCCGCAACAGGGCGGATACCGTCTATCATCCAGTTGGGACATGCGCGATGGGGACTGGCGACATGGCCGTGACTGACACGCAAGGCCGTGTGCATGGGGTCGAAGCGTTAAGGGTCGTGGATGCATCCCTGATGCCACGTCTTATTGGTGGGAACACCAATGCTCCAACCATTATGATGGCAGAAAAGATCGCATCCGAGATGCTGGCCGCCGCAACACGGTCTGCAGCGGCCTGATTCATTAGTCGCGTGGTGGGGTAACAAGTCCGGTTTGTACGGCAGGGCGTTCAAGGAAGCGATCCAGATAAGCGACTAGGTTTTTGTGGTCTTCCCAGGCCAAGACCTCTTTCGCGCCATAAAAGTCCAAAGCCCGCAGCCACGGTGCGATCGCCATATCAGCGATTGAATACTCGCCTGCAACCCAGGTCCGCCCTTCCATATGCTTGTCCAGCACCGCCAGGAGACGTTTTGCTTCGTTTATGTAGCGATCACGCGGGCGCGGGTCTTCGATCTCGGAACCTGCGAATTTGTAAAAGAAGCCAAGCTGCCCAAACATCGGACCAAGCCCGCCCATTTGGAACATCAGCCATTGGATGATTTCCGCCTTCTCGGAAGCTGTCTGGCCGATGAACTTTCCCGTTTTTTCAGCAAGGTAGATCAGAATTGCGCCGCTTTCGAAGAGTTTGACTGGTTTCCCGTCTGGACCGTTTGGGTCGATGATCGCAGGAATCTTGTTATTGGGGTTCAACGACAGGAATTCGGGGCTTTTGACGTCTGCGTCCGCCAGGGTCACTTTGTGCGCCTCATAGGGCAGGCCCATCTCTTCAAGCGCGATAGATGCTTTTACGCCATTTGGTGTTGGGAAGGAGTAGAGCTGGATCACCGAGGGATCGGCCGCTGGCCATTTTTCGGTGATGGGGAAAGACGAAAGTGACGACATGGGGACAGTCCTTTTGTTCGATGGGTCGCGGAATCTTACTTATGGCGTTCGATCAAAAAAAACAGGCTTTGGACCGTGCGTGCATATGCTAACCATTGTGATGCTGTGCACATGAAGAAGGCACGCACAAAGGTAGCCAAGAAAAGGGACTGGCATGATTCAAGAGTTCAAGGATTTCATCGCCAAGGGTAATGTCATGGACATGGCCGTTGGTATCATTATCGGGGCCGCGTTTACGGCGATCGTCACCTCTTTGGTTGGGGATCTGATAAACCCGATTATCGGTTTGGTTAGCGGTGGGGTTGATTTTACCAATAACTACGCCGTTTTGGGTGGTGACGTACCGGCGGGCGCGAGCTTGGACGCCGCGCGCGAGGCTGGGGCATCGATCTTTGCCTATGGGGCATTCATCATGGCCGTAATCAACTTCCTGATCATTGCGTTTGTGGTGTTCATGTTGGTGAAAATGGTCAATCGAGTGAAAGACGCTGCCGTTGCCGAGGAAGAAGAAGCGGCCGTCGAAGAGGCGCCAGCGGGCCCGACCGAACTGGAAGTTCTTCTGGAAATCCGCGACGCGTTGCAAAAACAAGGCGCAGCGTAGAGGCAAAAGGGGTCAGCTTGCGCGCTGGCCCCTCACCTCACGCTTTGATAGCCAGCGCAGGCGACATCACGTCGATGCCAAGCGCTTTGCCCACCGCATAGTAGGTCAGTTTGCCTGCGTGAACGTTCAACCCGTTCAAGAGATGCGGGTCCTCTTCGCAAGCTTTGCGCCAGCCTTTATCCGCTAACGCAAGCATGAAAGGCATGGTCGCATTGCCTAACGCGATTGTGGATGTTCGAGCGACGGCGCCGGGCATATTGGCGACGCAGTAATGCATGATCCCGTCGACCTCATAAATTGGGTCGGCATGAGTCGTCGGTTTGGAGGTTTCAAAACACCCGCCCTGATCAATGGCGACGTCAACCAGTGCTGCGCCGGGTTTCATATCCGCAAATTGTGCGCGCCGCACCAGTTTAGGAGCTTCTGCCCCGGGGATCAGGACGGCGCCGATCACCATATCAGCCGCGCTAAGATGCTCTGCCAAAAGACCGGCAGAGGAATAACCTGTTCCAAACAGACCTGAGAAGCTGTCATCCAGATAACGGAGGCGTGGCAGTGATCGATCCAACACCGTGACATCGGCCCCCATACCTGCCGCAATGCGCGCGGCATGAGTGCCCACGACGCCACCGCCGATCACGAGGACTTTCGCGGGGCCGACGCCCGGTACACCGCCCATCAACACGCCGCGACCGCCATTGGCCTTTTGCAATGTCCATGCGCCGACCTGGGGTGCCAGACGTCCAGCAACCTCGGACATCGGCGCCAAAAGGGGCAGGCCGCCACGATCATCGGTTACCGTTTCATAAGCAATTGCCGTGCACCCCGAGGCCAGCAAATCATGCGTTTGGTCCGGGTCAGGAGCGAGGTGGAGATAGGTGAAAAGCAGTTGCCCTTCGCGCAGCATTTTGCGTTCCCCAGACTGAGGTTCTTTGACCTTCACGATCATGTCTGCTGTCGCAAAGACCTCTTCCGCGGTGGAAACGATACTGGCGCCAGTCATCTCGTAAGCGGTGTCGTCAAAGCCTGCGCCTGCACCGGCGCCCGTTTCAACAATCACTGTATGGCCGTGAGCGATGGCTTCTTGCGCGGCATTAGGCGTCAATCCGACACGGAATTCTTGTGGCTTAATCTCTTTGGGGCACCCGATCTTCATAACGCCTCTCCTCCTTGCGTTGTTTTCAGTTTATGGAAGAACGAAGCAAAGTGCTTGAAAGTTTCATCTCTCCATGATCCGTTGCATGGAAGATAATTCGAGTTTTCTTCATTTTTACGCAAAGGATGTGCGTCATTCATGCTCGATGCCATTGATCAACGGATTCTCAAAGCTCTGCAAAAAAGCGGACGGATGTCGAATGCAGAACTGTCAGAGCAGGTCAATCTATCCCAGTCGGCCTGTCATCGTCGTGTGCACAGGCTCGAGTCCGAAGGGTACATACGCGATTATGTTGCATTGCTCGATGCGCGCAAAATGAGGGTGCCAACAACCGTTTTTGTCGAGATCACGCTGCAGGGACAAACCGACGAGGTTTTGGACGCGTTTGAAAAGGCGGTTGTGCGCATCCCCGATGTGCTGGAATGCCATTTGATGGCAGGCACAGCCGATTACATTTTGAAGGTCGTTGCCGAAAACACCGATGATTTTGCCCGTATTCACAGGCAACACTTGTCGCGGCTGCCCGGGATCGCGCAAATGCAATCATCCTTCGCCTTGCGTACTGTTTTCAAAACGACCGCTTTGCCGGTCTAAGGTTTCATCGGTCGCCTTGCACCTGCCCCCGATCTGCGAGACGGTGAACTGGGGAGGCTTTGCATGGAGTGGGACTACATCATCGTTGGCGCGGGCAGCGCAGGGTGTGTGCTGGCCAAGCGTTTGGGCGAGGCAGGGTACAAGGTCCTGCTGCTCGAAGCTGGGGGAAGTGACAATTATCACTGGGTCCACATCCCCATGGGGTATCTCTATTGCATCGGCAACCCGCGGACCGATTGGATGTTTCAGACCGGGTCTCAACCGGGACTGAACGGTCGTGCGCTAAAGTATCCCCGCGGAAAGCTGTTGGGTGGATGTTCGTCGATCAACGGGATGCTGTATGTGCGTGGCCAAGCAGCGGATTACGACACGTGGCGCCAAATGGGGCTGACGGGTTGGGGCTGGGACGATGTGCTGCCCTATTTCAAGAAATCCGAGGACTATGTTGACGGCCCGTCCGATATGCATGGGACCGGAGGTGAGTGGCGCGTTGATAACCAGCGGCTGCACTGGGATGTTCTTGATCATTGGGCAGACGCTGCGTCCGCGTGGGGTTTGCCTCGCGTGACAGACTTCAATACCGGCAACAACGAAGGTGTGGGTTATTACCGTGTAAATCAGAAGGCAGGTTGGCGCATCAACACAGCTAAAGCGTTCTTGCGTACCTCCAAAGCTCCAGACCTCAAGGTTGAAACCCACGCGCAAGTGCGTCAGTTGATCATCGAAGACGACCGCGTCGTGGGCGTGGAGTATGATCAGCACCAAACCGTGCGAAAGACGGCGCGTGCAAACGGCGAAGTCATCCTAAGTGCCGGAGCCATCGGTAGCCCGCAGATCTTACAGCTATCCGGGATTGGCGATCCGGAGCATCTTAAAAGTCTGGGGATTCACGTGGCCCTATCAGCGACGGTCGGCGAAGGCCTTCAGGATCACTTGCAGCTGCGTTGCGCTTGGCGTTTGACGGGCGCCAAGACGTTGAACACTCTGGCGAACTCCCTCTGGGGCAAAGCTATGATCGGGTTGGAATACGCTGCGAAACGTACTGGTCCTATGTCTATGGCTCCGTCTCAATTGGGCGCCTTTGCCAAATCGTCGGATGCGGTGGACACACCGGACCTGCAATATCACGTGCAGCCGCTGTCACTGGACGCATTTGGAGAGCCTTTGCATGATTTTCCGGCTATCACGGCCAGCGTCTGTAACCTTCGGCCTCAAAGCCGAGGTCGTGTTCGCATCACGTCAAGCGATCCGGCTGCACACCCGCATATCGATCCGTGCTACCTGACTGACGCGGCTGACAGACGCATCGCGGCCCAAGCCATTCGGCAGGCCCGTGCAATCATGGCCCAAGGTCCAATGCAGCGCTACAAACCCGAAGAAATGCGGCCTGGTGTTGTCGGCGACAGCGACGAGGACTTGGCCCTGGCCGCTGGTGACATCGGAACGACGATCTTTCACCCGACCTGCACCGTTCCCATGGGCGCAGATGACAGAGCACCACTTGACGAACGGCTGCGGTTTCGGGGGATGGGTGGACTGAGGGTGGTAGATGCCAGCGTCATGCCGAAGATCACGTCTGGCAATACGAATGCTCCGACAATCATGATCGCGGAAAAGGCCAGCTCTATGATTTTGGAAGACGCGCGTCCGTGACGTTTCCTACGGCGCGCGCGTCAAAAATTGCGTCTCAACAGTGTAAGGCTTGGGCCTTTAAAGCCTCAACCTAGACGCGGGTTACTCTTCCGCCGGTTCCAGCTTGTCTTGCGTCTTCGTTTCGAAATCAGACGCGTCGTGACGCTCCCGCAGCTGGGTGTGCAACTCGCCAAAGGCGCGGTTGACCATGCGACCACGCTGAACCGCGGGGCGTGCGTCAATCTCTTTCGCCCACCGCATCACGTTTTCATAGCTGGTCACATCCAGGAACTCGGCTGCTTCATAAAGACGACCTAAAACCAACTGGCCGTACCATGCCCAGATGGCCATATCCGCGATGGAGTACTCTTCGCCTGCCATCATCGCGTTCTCGGCCAAGTGGCGATCCAACACGTCCAATTGACGTTTGGTTTCCATAGCAAACCGATTGATCGGGTATTCCCATTTCTCCGGTGCATAGGCGTAGAAATGACCAAACCCACCGCCCAGATAAGGCGCGCTGCCCATCTGCCAGAAAAGCCAGTTCATGCATTCTGTCCGTGCGGTGTGACCAGTTGGCAGGAAGGCGCCAAATTTCTCAGCCAGATAGAGCAGGATCGATCCGCTTTCAAACACGCGTGTTGGTGTATCTGTGGAGTGATCCATCAAGGCCGGGATCTTTGAGTTCGGATTGGCGGCAACAAAGCCAGAGCCAAACTGATCGCCTTCACCGATGTTGATCAACCACGCATCGTATTCTGCGCCTTCATGACCGAGCGCGAGCAGCTCTTCCAGCATAACCGTGACTTTGACGCCGTTGGGCGTGGCAAGTGAGTAGAGTTGCAAAGGATGTTTGCCGACCGCCAAATCTTTGTCGTTGGTTGCGCCAGCTATAGGGCGGTTGATCGAGGCGAACCTCCCCCCGCTTTCTTGGTCCCAGGTCCAGACTTTGGGGGGCGTATAGGTGTCGCTCATCTTAGGTTCCTTTATGGGCTTACGTTCACGGCAAACATAAGCGCTGCTGCATGAATGTGTAGAGAGGTGAGGCTTACGGGCAGAAAATTGAGACTGTTTAACCTAGTGACCACCGCCGCTGGCCAGCCCGACGCCGGACACCAAAGCGCCCCAGACCTTCAGGCGCAAACCTGCTGCCTTCACAACGCCCGTTGCCGCGATGATATGTCCGCCAACCCCGTGCAGGTTGTTTGTATAGGTCTGCACAATGCAGCCACTGCCATCCAACATGATCTCCTCATGCTCGGGGTATTCCAGTTCGAAATAGACAAGAAGCGACCCACGGGCCAACAGATTGTTTGGTTCTAACAGGCGCCCGCCAGGGACCACCTGCCCAGCCGCGACTGCAGGCTGAACGGACGCAACGCGAGCTGGGAGAACGGCGTTGCGGAAGGACAGGCTCAAGTTACTGTCGCACGCTATTTCAGCTGGCATACCTTCGTAGATTGTCGCACGCGCCACCTGCGAAAACCCGGCAATGACCCTCACGGGAAGTCCTTCCGGCCGGTCAGGAATAATGACCATGGCCGGGCTCAGGATGAGTGTGGAGGCGGGACTCCCCTCGCTCATGGCAAGTTGCGTGACAATACCGCCGGTGAAGGAGCGGACTTTGGTTTTGTTGAGTGCGACCTGAGCACTTTCCAAGGCGGCCTGGGCCGCGTTGCGCCGAGCTGGGAGCGTTTCCGCAATGTCGGTTTCTGCTAAATCGACCTGCGCCTGGGCTGCAGTGAGTTCCGCTTCTGCGACCGCAACCGATGCCTCTAGCTCGCGCACGGCGTCTTGAGTCCCGACATTTCTCGCCGCTAGAGTCTGCGCGTTTTCAAGATCAATCCGAAGTTTCTCAAGCGACGCCGTAACCTCCGCCACAGCCGCTTGGGAGACTGTTAGCATCTCTTGCGCCTTGCTCTCTTCGGCGGCGATTTTGTCGAATTCCGTCTCAGCTTGGTGCAGGGCTGCTCTTTGTGCGCTGTCTTCGATTTGGAACAGCAAGTCCCCGTCTTCAATGCGTTGCCCGTTCTGTACATGTATTTCTGTCACGGGCCCCGTGGTTTGGGCCACGACGGACACGGTGCGGAAGGGTAAGAGGCCCGTATAAGACTTCGGGTGGAAAAAGAAGATAACCAGGAACAGGAAGAAGGCCAAAATTCCCCATAACAGGACCGCTGTCCGCATATTCCAAACAGTCATGGCTTCGCCACGTCGCTTGAGCTGGAAATAGCGGATTATAACTGGGAAAGAGGTTACCAGCAGTTCAAGCATTCTTCTGCGCCTCGGATTGAGGTTCCGTGGAAAGCTCTTTGGACATGTCGCTATTCTCGCGTCGGCCAAGATTGAAACGCGACCAATCCGCCATCAGCGCAATCAAAATCGCGCTGATCGGCAACAGAATGTTGAAATGTCCAAGCGGGAAAATCTCATAGAGCAAAGCGATCGTCAGCAAGGTTGGAATGGTCTTTGCCAATGGCGTGCCTTTCGCCTGATGCTCCGCCCATCGATCGAAGGCTGCGTAAAGAGTGATGACACCATAGATCGCCAAGAAGATCAGAACCAAAGTGACCCAAGCGAGTGAGTCACCCTCGCCCGGGCTCACAAACCAGGACGGTGATGCATGTGCTGCTGTGCTCTCGGTCGCCACTCAACTGCCCTCGGATACTAGAAACGCTAGGCGATTGTTAGCGAGCAATGTGACGCTTGTCTAACGGCGTGTGCGAAAGGCAAACGCACACGCTTTGTCCTCTTTGGACAAAGAGTTCAGTGGATGCGAAGTGGATTGGTTGGCTTCACACGATCGTTCGCGATGAACAAAAAAGAAAAACCCCCGCTGGCAATGCCCCGGGGGTCGTTCATCTTTTTCGTGTCGGAAATGCCGTAAAGCTTAGAGCAAACCTTCGCGTTGCGCTTTCTTACGTGCCAGTTTACGGGCACGGCGGATCGCTTCAGCTTTCTCACGCGCTTTCTTCTCGGACGGTTTCTCGAAATGTTGCTTCAGCTTCATTTCACGGAACACGCCTTCGCGCTGCAGCTTTTTCTTGAGCGCACGAAGCGCCTGGTCGACATTGTTGTCGCGAACACTAACCTGCATGTGGTTGTCACCACCTTTCTAGATTGAAGTTGCAAGGATTTGCAGGAGGTGGCCGTATAGCAAAGCCCTTCTATCTTGTCTAGTATCGCGCCTGCGAGAAATGGAGCCTGATATGACCGACCTGAAAGACCAGCTTTTGGATGCTGTATTGATGCACGTGCCCTTCGACGGTTGGTCCGAGGCCGCGTTCAAAGCAGCTGTTTCGGATTTAGAGGTCGACATAACCGCGGCTCGCGCGGCTTGCCCGCGCGGCGCGCTTGATTTGGCTGTGGCCTATCACAGACAAGGGGATGCTCTGATGCTGGAAAAACTGGCGTCCGAGGATCTGTCCGCCTTGCGTTATAGGGACAAAATTGCGGCGGCTGTACGCTTTCGTCTGCAAGCGGTCGAAGACAAAGAAGCCGTGCGTCGTGGAACGACCCTATTTTCGTTGCCTCATAATGCCCCCGAAGGTGCCAGGCTGGTCTGGGGGACTTGCGATGCGATTTGGAACGCGCTGGGCGACACGTCTGACGACATTAATTGGTACACCAAGCGTGCCACACTTTCAGGTGTCTACTCGTCGACAGTTCTCTATTGGCTGGGCGACGATTCGCTAGATCATCAGGCGACTTGGGAGTTTCTGGATCGACGCATTGACGATGTGATGCAGATCGAACAGATGAAGGCCAAGGTCCGCAAATCACCTGTTTTGTCCAAGATTTTTGCGGGGCCGAGTTGGTTGGCCAGCCGTGTCAAAGCGCCATCGCGCACGCCGCCTTCGGATTTGCCTGGCAGTTGGGCGGCACCACGGGATTAGGTGAACGTTTGGCGCGCCCATACTGCCAAGGTCACGCAGTGCACCGCGACGACCAGAAGGTTTGTTAACACCACCGGGTTACCCAAACCAACTGTGCCGACCGAGATGAGCTTATAGCCCACCTGCATGATCAAAAGACCCACTGCCATTGGCACGACAAGTGAACTGTACCCAAATGCGAGCCCTGCGAGAGCAACTACGCTCACTAGGCCTATGGCGAGGTAAACGGACGCAAGGATTTGTCGAGCGGGACTTTGCGGTCCAAAGACAGTCTCCATCCCAGCCTGGCCTGTAAGCATTGCGACACTCACGGGAAATACGATCACCGCGTTCAAAATCAGCGACGTAACAAGCAGCATCCGACATCCCCTCCTTTTCGCGCGGTGTCAGGGGTGATACGCAACGAGGGGCAAAAAAGGATCATGACTATGTCTCAGAAAATGCGCGCCGTCGAAATCACGCAACCCGGCGGTCCGGATGTGTTGCAACTGACAGAACGGCCCGTTCCAGAACCTGATCATGGTCAGATCGTGATCAAGGTTGCCTGGGCTGGCGTCAACCGACCTGACGCCTTGCAGCGTGCAGGTGCCTATGCGCCGCCTCCGACTGCGAGCGATTTGCCCGGATTGGAAGCATCGGGCGAGGTTGTTGCCGTGGGGTCCGGCGTGTCGGAGTGGTCTATCGGCGATCAGGTCTGTGGCTTGCTGCCTGGAGGCGGTTATGCGGAATATGTGGCAACACCCGCAGCGCATTGCCTACCGATCCCGAAGGGGCTGTCGTTGAAAGAAGCGGCCTGCTTGCCTGAGACGTATTTCACCGTGTTTTCAAATGTTTTCACTCGTGGCGGACTGACAGCAGGCGAACGCTTTCTGATTCATGGCGGATCAAGCGGTATCGGCACGACTGCGATCCAGCTGGCCCATGTGTTTGGCGCGCGCGTCTTCGTGACCGCAGGATCGGACGATAAGTGCCAAGCCTGTCTCGATCTGGGTGCGGAACGCGCCATCAATTACCGCAATGAGGATTTTGTAGATGTCATCCGGGCCGAGGGTGGCGCGGATCTGATCCTGGACATGGTGGGTGGTGAGTACATCCCGCGAAATATTAAGGCGCTGGCAGATGATGGTCGTCTTGTGCAGATCGCTTTCCTGCAGGGGCCAAAAGTCGAAGTGAATTTTGCGCAACTCATGACACGGCGGCTGACCATGACCGGCAGTACATTGCGTCCTCAATCCGACCTGGCCAAAGCGAAGATCGCACAGGACCTGAAGGAAGCGGTCTGGCCCCTTTTGGACGCAGGCCGCGTGCGGCCGATCATGGATTCGGTGTTCAATCTGGAAGAGGCGTCCGCGGCGCATGCCCGGATGGAAAGCTCAGGCCATATCGGAAAGATCGTCCTCGAAGTTGCCGGCGGCTAATTCGAATTAACTGAACAACAGAAACCACGGGGGAAACATGGCAAAGACAGCAATCGTTGAAAACGCTGGCGGCCCAGAGGAATTCAAGCTGGTGGACCGCGACGTCGGTGAACCGGGGCCTGGGGAGATCCGTATCCGTCATGAGGCGGTCGGGTTGAATTTTATCGACGTGTATCAACGCAGTGGGCTTTACCCGCTTGAGATGCCGCACGCTTTGGGAATGGAAGCCGCGGGTGTTATCGAAGCAGTGGGCGATGGTGTGACCCATCTGAAGCCCGGCGATCGGGCGGCGTATGCGGCGATGCCACCCGGAGCCTATTGCGAAGCTCGCGTGATGCCAGCTGCCCAAGTTTGCCCCGTACCGGACGGAATCTCCATGGAAACCGCTGCCGCAATGATGCTGAAGGGAATGACGACCGAATATCTCTTTCACCGCACGACACCTTTGCAAAAGGGCGACACAGTCCTTTTCCATGCGGCAGCAGGCGGGGTCGGTTTGATTGCGTGCCAGTGGGCACGGTCCGAAGGCATCACTCTGATCGGAACGGCTGGCACAGATGAAAAATGTCAGCTGGCCCTGGATCACGGGGCGGCACATTGCATCAACTATCGCACCGAAGACTTCGCGGCGCGTGTACGGGAGTTGACGAACGACCAGGGCGTCGATGTCGTCATGGATGCTGTGGGTGCAGATACCTTTGAAGGATCTCTTGATAGTCTGAAGCCATTGGGAATGCTCATTTCCTTTGGCAACGCATCCGGACCGGTTCCGCCCGTGAACA
>CAYODE010000087.1:0-15442 GCA_964402685.1 uncultured Aestuariivita sp.
TTCGGATTTGCGCTGTTCTATCTCAGGGGGGTTGCGCCCGCCGGGATCACGACCGGCCATATTTATCGCGGTATCATTCCGTTTGTGCTGATCCAGGTGTTGGGTCTGGCAATCCTGTGGTTCTTCCCAGAGATCGTGACGATTGTTCCGGATCTGATCGGCGTGGGGTGAACTTAGTCTTGTGTTTGAACGAGAAGGGCCCCGCCGGGGCCCTTTTTGCGTCAGGCTCATGTTTCAGTTGAACTCAATCAAGTCCCAACGATTGCCGAAAGGATCTTGCCAGACAGCGACTGTCCCATAGGGCTCATCACGGGGCTCTTCCTCAAAGAAAATACCACGAGCGCGCATGCCAACGTAGTCACGCGTGAAATCGTCAGTAGAGAGAAAGAACCCGACGCGCCCGCCCGTCTGTGCTCCGATAACTTCTTGCTGAGGTGCTTCCGCTGCACGCGCAAGGAGCAGTGATCCCTCTGTCGCACCCGGCGGGGCAACCCGCACCCATCGCTTGCCGTCGCCGAGGTCGATATCCTGCAAAAGATCAAACCCCAGTGTATCGACGTAAAATGCGATCGCGGACGCGTAGTCCGGCACGACAAGCGTGACCGCATGCAGGCATTGTTTCATGGAGTTCAGGCCTTGGACGGCGGGACGCGATCCGGCAGTTGGATATTGGCCACCTGTTCCGCGATGGGATCGGTCGATAGCGGATGGACATCTGCGCCATACGATTCAGGGTTGGTCATTTTGCGCCACTCACCACCAGCATAGACTTCAAGACCAGAGAATTTGGCCTTGTATCCCATCTTCTTGCTGCCCGGCACCCAATACCCGAGGTAGACATAGGGCAGCCCGTTTTCGCGTGCGATGTCGATGTGATCCAGGATCATATAGGTCCCAAGCGACCGGTTCGGCTGTTCTGGTGCATAGAAGCTATAGACCATGCTGAGCCCGTCTTGCAGGACATCGGTAAGGCTGACTGCCACGAGATCTTTGGAGTCCGCAGCTGTATATTCAACGACCCGGGACCGGATGGGTGTTTCTTCGACCATGGCAGCAAATTCGAACACATCCATATCTGCCATGCCCCCTTGGGCGTGACGTGCGTCCAAATAGCGCCGGAACAGATCATACTGGTCCTCAGTCGCCCAGGGCGATGTCGCCCGGCGATCCAAATCTGTGTTCCGCTTTGTCGTGCGTTTTTGGCTCTTGTTTGCGGAAAATGCCGCAACATCGATACGCGCCGAAAGGCAAGCCGAGCATTCTGCGCAAGAGGGGCGGTAGAGTACGTTTTGAGAGCGGCGAAATCCCTGCTGAGACAGGCTGTCATTCAACCGTTCCGCGTTCTCTCCCTGCAGCGCCGTGAACAACTTTCGTTCCATCCTACCTTCCAGATACGGGCAGGGCTGGGGAGCCGTCACATAGAATTGCGGCGCAATGGGCAGCGTATGGCGCATGAAGTCTCGCTCGTCGTTCGCGGGAACGATAGCGTCCGACTGGCGATGCGCCAAGAGGGTTGTAACAGGTTTTTGACGCTAAACCGTAACTGATCGGCGATTCATCGCGACCGTGCCTAGCACGTGATCGGTTAAGCCCTGTCCCCGCGCGGTTGTGAGCATCAAAATGATGGATACCGCCTGCGCCGGAAACATCGCGATGGAGATGGAATATCCCAGCGTGTGCGCGAATGCGGTGCCTAGATCGAACCGCTCCGCGTGCATTGTGCGGAACTCAATCGAGAAAAGACGCATGCCCCAGGTTGCAGAGCCACTTGCCAGTGTGATCGTGCGGTACATGAACCCCACCACCAACAAAAGGAAGGGGAAGAAGAACACGCCGGTAAATGCGGTAAAGGGCAGAATCGCTATCGCGACCAGCACAATGAGAACGGTATCGACGATCCATGCCAACAGGCGCTTGATGGCGACACCGTCGTAGAATTGCGGTTGCGTATCAGGATCGGGCAGCTGGGTCATGTGCGGTTCCGTTCAGGCAAGAGAACACCGCCCAAACGAGGGCGGTGCAGGGGCATCGAAGCGTGAATTACGATTTATCTTTCGTGTCGTCGTGATTGTCTGCTTCTTCGCTGACATCATCGGCCTTGCGGGCACGTTCGTCCATGAATTGGTCAAATTCGGCCTTGTCTTTTGCTTCGCGCAGGCGCTCCAGAAAGCTTTCGAACTCATGCTGTTCACGCTCAAGGCGGGCCAGCGTGTCGGCTTTGTAGGCATCAAACGCGCTGTTGCCGGTTGTGGACATCGCATTCATGCCATGACGGCTCCACGATTTGCGACGGCTGCAGGACGAGTTGAACATACGCTTGCTCCAGATCATATAGAACAGAAGGGCCAGGCCAATTGGCCAGAAGAAGATGAAGCCAAGAACCATTGCGGCGATCCACGCGCCTTTGCCGCGTGCATCAAGCCAAGCCTCGCTGCGCGAGAGCCAGCTTCCCTGGCGGTGAGGTGTCTCGGTCGAGGCGAGGGTGGTCATCTGAACTGTCTCCTTATCGGTTTGGGTCAATGTGAAGCCTTTTCACATTACAACAGATCGGTCTTTTTCGGCCCGCTTTCAAGAGAAAATGTGAAAGTTTTTTACATTTACATTTTTTATGTAGTAAAATCAGCGCGTTGAGCGGAAGTCAGTTGCTCAAGAACTGGGGGCGAAATGGCAAAAACGTGGTGCGGTGTGCCCGCAGCAGCCCAGACAATATCGAAATCTTGCAAGCGTGGATCCAGAAATGAGCGAATTGGATTGAGATGGCCGACCGGTGAGACACCTCCGATGGCAAAACCCGTCTGCGCCCGGACAAGGGTGGCATCTGCCTTGCCCAATTCTTCACCCGCCAGCGCAGCTGCCTTATCAGCGTCTACCCGATTCCCGCCTGCGGTCAGAAAGAGGATAGCTTCCCCGCTGATTTCCCCACGAAAGATAATGGATTTTGCAATCTGATCGACGGTGCATCCCAGTGCATTCGCTGCATCTTGCGCCGTCCGCGCCAGTTCCGTTTCCCGGATGTCCGGCACAAGCCCGGCCGCTTCCAGGGCAGCGCGCACGCGTTTGAGACTTTTGCTCATTCAGGTTGATCCTTGACGTTATAATGCTTTTGGCGAAATTTCCGCAAATGACATCCGAAGACAATCCCGAAGTGCCTACGCTTGAGGAATTCATCTTACTGGAAACTCGGGTCTGGCAGGCCTTAGTCGACGGGGATGCCAAAGCAGATGCCGCGCTTCTTCTGCCGGAGTTCCTTGGCGTGTATCCGAGCGGCTTTTCCGACAAAGCGGGGCACGTTGGCCAATTGGCGGAGGGTCCGACGGTCGCGAGGTTTGACCTGTCTGAAGCGCGGATACTGGTGTTGGGATCCGAACACGTGATGCTCAGCTATCGCGCGCGTTTCGCTCGCGTCGGCGCGGAAGAAGAAGACATGTTTGTCAGCTCCCTCTGGGTCAGTCAGAGGGAAGGTTGGCGCAACATATTCTCTCAGGATACGCCGGCCGCTCAGTGATTGACCTTCGGCCCGTGGCCTCTCACAGTCCAGACATGAGTATCGAAGCTTCGATGAAATGCACGCCCCGTGCCTTTGACCCTGAATTGGGGGAGGCGGCGCGGCAAGCTGTACCCGGGCTTTCGAAACCACTTGGTGATCTTATCGCAGGAACTGCTGGGTCGAGCCCATATTTGCACGGCCTGATTATGTCCCAGGCGGGGTGGTTGCCGGAAGCCCTGGCGGATCCCGAACCCAGTTTGAAGGCAGAATGGGTGCGGTTAAAGGACACCGCACCTGACGCCCTGCCGGCCGCGTTACGCCTTGCTAAAGCCCGTCATGCTTTGTTGATCGCGCTTTTGGATCTTTCCAAGTCCTGGGACACCGATCAGGTGACCGGTTTCCTTTCTGATTTTGCGGGTCTGGCCTGCGATCTTGCTTTAAAAGCAGCCCTCACTCCTCTGATAAAACGCGGAAAACTACCTGGCCAAACAGAGGAGGCTCTGTTGACCGCGGGCGGTATGACCGTTTTGGCGATGGGCAAGATGGGCGCCCATGAACTGAATTACTCGTCTGACATCGATCTGATCTGCTTGTTTGACGAAACGCAGTACGACCCCAATGATTTCTTCGAGGCGCGGCAAACCCTGGTCAAAGCAATCCGCGCGATGTGTGCGATGCTCAGCGATCGGACGGCAGATGGATATGTCTTCCGCACAGATCTCCGATTGCGCCCCGATCCATCGGTGACGCCGGTGGTCATCGCGATGGAGGCGGCGGAGCGATACTATGAAAGTTTGGGCCGCACATGGGAACGGGCGGCCTATATCAAGGCGCGGCCCTGTGCTGGAGACCTCGACGCAGGCGCGCGATTTTTGAAGACACTCACCCCGTTTGTTTGGCGGAAGCACTTGGATTTTGCGGCCATCGAGGACGCGCATGATATGCGATTGCGGATCCGGGACCATAAAGGGTTGGTTGGGCCGATTACTGTGCCAGGCCATGATATGAAGCTGGGTCGTGGCGGAATTCGCGAGATCGAGTTTTTCACCCAAACACGGCAATTGATCTCGGGCGGTCGCGATCCGGATTTACGGCAACGTCAAACCTGTGCCGGTCTGGCCGCGTTGGCTCGGAAAGGTTGGGTGCCCACAAATGTCGCGGACACGCTGACCAAACACTACCTCGCGCACCGTGATGTTGAGCATCGCATCCAAATGGTGCACGACGCCCAAACGCATATCTTTCCGTCCGGTACCGAAGGTATGGCCCGTGTGGCTTGTTTGATGGATCTGGACGCGACCGAGTTGCAGGCCGATATCAAACATCGATTGACCGAAGTGCATGAGCTGACGGAGGGGTTTTTTGCCTCGACCTCTGGCACCAAAACAACTTGCGCAGCGGATGAGACGCCTCAGTTGGACCAAGACCTAATTGCACGTTGGCTGACCTATCCGGCCTTCCGATCCGAACGGGCGCGAACACTATTTGATCGATTGCGCCCGGAATTGCTGGCGCGTGTGGCAAAGACGCCAAAACCTGATGAGACGCTCGCGGCACTCGATGGGTTTCTCAAAGGGTTACCCGCGGGCGTTCAGATCTTTTCCCTGTTCCAGGCCAATCATCGCCTTCTGGATTTGCTTGTTGATATTGCGGGAACCTCGCCTGCACTTGCTGCGTATCTGTCGCGCAATGCGTCCGTCTTTGATGCGGTGATCGGTGGCGATTTCTTCCAAGACTGGAAAGATGGGGCCGAATTACGCGACGATTTGGTGGCTCGCCTGAGCCGGGAAGACGACTACGAAGGGAAACTGGATACCGCGCGCGCCTGGGCCAAGGACTGGCACTTTCGCATCGGAGTGCATCACCTGCGCGGTTTGATCGATTACGGGCGGGTAGGGGCATATTACACCGCGCTCGCAGATGCAGTCATCCAAGCGTTATGGCCGGTGGTGATTGATCAGTTTGCTACCAAACATGGCCCCCCGCCGGGTTGCGGCGCTGCGCTCGTCGGCATGGGGTCGCTGGGGTCTTGGCGTATGACGGCCTCGTCCGATTTGGACATGATCGTCATTTATGACCCAGGCGACGAAGAATACTCGGATGGGCCACGACCATTGGCCGCGCGGACCTATTACGCGCGTCTTACCCAAGCGATGATCACTGCATTGAGCGCGCCAATGAGCCAGGGACGTCTCTATGAAGTGGATATGAGACTGCGTCCGTCGGGCAACCAGGGGCCTGTCGCGACAAGTTTCGCCAGTTTCCAGAACTATCAACGAGAAGAGGCGTGGGTCTGGGAACACATGGCGTTGACCCGGGCGCGCGTGATTACCGGGCCTGCCGATCTGGCTGAGGATATTGAGAGATTCAGGTCGGCTCTTTTACAGAGGCCGCAACCGCGGACCAAGGTTTTGGAAGCCTTGGCTGATATGCGGGCCCGGATCGCAGAAGCTAAGGCGCCTGATGGCGTGTGGGATACCAAGACCGGAACAGGGCGATTGCAAGATGTGGATCTGTTGGCGCAGGCAACGTCTTTGATTTCTGGACAGGGTACGCGCGATGTGCCCGGGTGTTTGATGTCAGGGAGCGCCGCTAATCTGCTATCGGCGAATGAGATAGATACGTTGTCCGAGGCACATTGGCGATTTCTGGAGGTTCTGTTTGCGACCCGGCTTTTGACCGCAGGCGCTGTATCCGACGATGCGTTGGGCGAGGGAGGGATTGCCTTTCTGGTCCGCGCAAGCCAAGCCGAGACATCAGACGACTTGCGCGACTTGCTTCAAGACCGCTATGAGCGGGTGTCGGCAATCATTGATGCTGTCTTGGAACGAGAGGGCACGCCATGAACAAGGGCGATCCGCAGACTGACCCGAAGGGTTTGATTTTCGAAAGCTACCGGATTGATGGGATCAGTCCCGGAGAATGCCGGTCCATCTTTCTGGATTGGGCGTTGAGCCTGCCCGAAGACGCGGACACCCCCACGGCTTTAAAAGCATTGCTCGCGCAGTATGAACCCGCATATCCCAACCATCCCATGAACACCGTCATGCGAGATGGTTTAGTGGGGATGGCCGCCCCAAAACGCCGCGGCGGATGGCGGAGCAGAGCCCGCTCGTAACGCGGAGCAGCAGCGCCTTCTTCGGTGTCGCCAGGCATGTGCCCCGTTTTTTCACAAAAACTGTCTCAAATTCGCCGCATTCCGGCTGCAAACCCTTACGCGCGAAAAACCATCTGGCGACCGAAGGGGCCGCCTAAGGAGACAGTTATGAAGATCGTTCGCATATTTGCATTGCTGGCTGTGGGGCTCAGCCTGTCGGCTTGCGCCAGCGTCGATGCCGTGTCGCGTAATGCGCCGTTGCAAGCGATCCCGCAAGGCACAACGGAACCGGTCTCTGTACCAGCGCCGTCTGGTGCAGTGAGTGACGCGCGTATTGCGTCGCCTGTGCGTATTGAAAACGTGATCGTGAATGTCCCGACCACTTTGGTGGTGTCCGAGGCCAATCTTTACTTGCCTTCGGGCGATATTGTTTGGCGCGGAGAGCCCAGAGGGGACCGTTACGAACAGGTCAAAGCCATCTTTCAAGCAGCCATGATCCGCGGCGCACAAAGCTTGGACGGCGAGCGCCGGGTTGATCTGCTGATCAACGTAAGGCGCTTCCACGCACTGACTGAAAAAGCGCGTTACACCGTGGGTGGTGTCCACAATATCGTGTTTGATATGGCGCTGGCCGATCCGGTGACCGGAGATCTGATCGAACCCTGGCGTGAAGTGCGCGCTGACCTGAAAGCCTTTGGTGGGCAGGAAGCGATCGAAGCCGAGGCCCGCGGTGAAACGCAAAAGGTTCGCATCACCGACCATCTTGCTCAGGTCCTGCGCGAAGAGATCTCAACGCCCGGCGGTCACAAGAACGCCAATCTGGGCCTGATCCAGTTGATGAACCAGATCTGAGAGCTTTCCCTGCTCTGACAAAACGATTACGAGGGCGCCATGACGGCGCCCTTATCTTTTTCCCGCCCTACAGTTCGGTTGAAACCAAAGGCGAATGCCCGTGCCATTCGGCGTGGATTTCCTTGGGTCTATGCCAATGAATTGGTTACTGATCGGCGGACTCGCAGTTTGCCGCCAGGGACTTTGGCCGTGCTGGAAGACGACGCGCGGCAACCGATGGGTTTGTTTGCGATCAACCCGCTATCAAAGATCATCGGCCGGTTTCTGGATACAAACCCTGAGGCCGCGGTCGATCAGGCATGGTTCTCAGCCCGCCTGCGACAGGCGCTGACACTGCGGGATCGCTTGTACGACACACCCTATTACCGCCTTGTGCATGCCGAAGCTGACGGATTGCCTGGTGTGGTCATCGACCGATTTGGGGACACTTGCGTTTTACAGCCAAATGCGGCCTGGGCTGAAGCGTGTTTGGACGACCTTGTCGCTGCACTTGTCGACGTCACTGGCGCGACTTGTGTCCTTAAAAGTTCCAGCGGCCGGACGCGGTCTTTGGAAGGGTTGGATGACGCCGATGCGACGCTTGTTGGAACCGCGCCCGAAACGCCGCTTCCTGTGCCAATGAATGGGGCCATTTACATGGCCGATGTGACCGGTGGCCAGAAGACGGGTCTGTTTTATGACCAACGCCCCAATCACGCTTTCGCAGCCCGCCTGGCCGGGTCGGGCGCGCGCGTACTGGACGTGTTTTCACATGTGGGGGGCTTTGCTCTGGCCAGTTTGGCCGGGGGCGCGTCCCACGCTGTGGCAGTCGACGGATCAGCACCAGCTTTGGAACTGGCGTGTGCCGGCGCGGAGGCGATGGGTGTTGCCGATAAGTTTGAAACCCGGCAGGGCGACGCGTTTGACGTGCTTCAATCGCTGGGGCAGGAGAAGGCACAGTTTGACGTTGTGATCTGCGATCCGCCCGCGTTTGCGCCCTCCAAGCCCGCTTTGGAAGCGGGATTGCGCGCCTATGAACGCGTCGCGCGACTGGCAGCGCCGCTGGTTGCCGAAGGTGGGTACCTGGGCTTGTGTTCCTGTTCGCATGCCGCCGATTTAGCCAAGTTCCGCGGCGCGTCGCTGCGCGGGATTGGACGGGCAGGGCGACGCGCGCAGCTTTTGCACACAGGAACGGCCGGTCCAGACCATCCGATGCTGCCGCAACTGGCGGAAAGCGGGTATCTTAAGGCATTGTTTTTCCGCCTATGAGATTGGTTTTGGATGCCTGCGTTCTCTACCCGACAGTCATGCGGGAAGTCTTGTTGGGCGCCGCTAAGGCCGGATGTTTTGAGCCAGTTTGGTCCGCACGGATACTTGAGGAATGGGCGCGCGCCGCTGCGCGACTGCATCCCGCGCAAGAAGCGCAAGCGCGCGGAGAGATTGCTTTGGCGCGCGCCACGTTTCCCAAGGCTGAAGTTGCTCCTGCACCAGGACTTGAAGCCCGGCTATGGTTGCCGGATCCGTCCGATATCCATGTCCTCGCAACGGCGGTGACCTCTTCAGCAGACGGGATCGTGACGCTGAACGCAAAGGATTTTCCGCGCAATATCCTGAGCGAAGAGGGTGTGGAGCGTACAGATCCCGACAGTTTGTTGATCCGGTTTTGGCAAGACCGTCCGCAATCCCTTGAAGCGGTAGCTGATGATGTGTTGACGCAAGCGCGCGCGTTATCAGGGGAGCCGTGGGAGATGCGGAAGCTACTCAAGAAAGCGCGTTTGCCAAGGTTCGCCAAGGCGATGGCGAGCAAAGTTTAACTCAACTGATCGCGCCATTTCGCGTCGAGTGCTTCCAGCGCTTTGATCCGATCTTGGGTTTTCGGATGGCTCATCAACCAGGCCGGAACAACGCCAGCACGCTCTTCGGTGAGTTTTTCCAGTTTGTGGAACATGGAAATCTGTGGGCCGATCCCGATCCCGGCCTTGGTCAGAAGTGCAGCCGCATACGCGTCGGCTTCGTATTCATCGCCACGCGAGAGCCGGGCCGCAAGCAGTGTGGTGAGCATGTTTGCGATCCACATGCCGATGCCCGGTATAAATCGGCTAAGCACCATGCCAAGGGCGGTGCGCAGGGCGTTCTGGCCAGAGAAGTCGATCATGCGTCGTCGCGCATGGCCCAAGGCAACGTGCCCCAATTCGTGGGCGATAACGCTGGTCATCTCTTCGGCGTTGATCTCACCCTGCTGGAATTTTCGATAAAACCCTCGGGTGATGAAAATCCGCCCATCCGGGGCTGCAAGGCCGTTCACAGGATCGATTTCGTAGATGTGCACACGCACCTTGTCGACATCAAGCGCCTCGGCCAGTTGATCTGTCATCGCCTTCAACTTGGGATCTGCAAGCTCGGTCGAACGCGTCGATAGCTCGCGTCCTGTCCGCCAGACCGAAAAGCGATACATCACAAACGCATAGGCAATCGCCAGAAGGATGGGTGCAACCTTAATCATAGTCTTGGATATGGGTTTTCGATGGCTGTGCGGCAAGCGCCGACATGCGGTTTTCTCACGTTTGAGGTGGGGGGTTCAGCTATCCCAACTGACAGGCAAGTGGGTCAGCCCGCGGAAGGCCCAGCCTTTGAACACAGCGGGTCCGGACATATGCAAATTCGGTAAAGCCGCAAGGGCGCGCGGAACGGCGTGTTCCGCCACCAGGCAGCGCGAGGCGAAGGCCCCGGCGCAAAAATGCGGGCCCGCGCCAAAGGGGATGGCCGGACCGGTGTCACGGCTCAGGTCATAGCGATCGGGGTCTTGGAAGTAGTCTTCGTCCCGGCAGGCGGAGGAGAAAAACAGGAAGACTGTTTCGCCGGCATCGAACTTCACGCCACAGGCTTCAGAGGATTGTGTCACGCGACGTGGCACCATGCCAATCGGGGTCACAAGGCGCACGTATTCGTCGAATGCGTCGTCCCATGTCGCCTCTCCCTCTTTGATCAAGGCGTATTGCTCTGGATGGTCCAGCAGGGCCCAGAGTGTGCCGGCAATTGCATCCCGCGGTTCGTTTTGACCGCCCCCAATGATGACTTTGACATTGCCCGAGATCTGCGCGCGCGTCAGGCCAGCGCGGTCGAGAACTGAAAGGACGGAGTGATCGGGATTGGCACGCAGCTCCGCCATGCGGGCATCGATATGCACATCCACATTGGCCGACGCCGCATGCGCCGTCGCGGCGATGGTCGGATCGCCGCTGTAATTCGCGCAGCCATCAATCATCTGCTGGCTTGCCGCGTCCATGTCATGGGTCGACATGTTGGTCAAACCGGTCATGACGCGCAGCGCGTCAGCGGCGACCGGCAAGGCATAATCCTGCACCAGATCTGCCGTCCCCTTGGGCCTAAGCCGCGCAAGATGATCTTCGACGATCTGTGCGAATATCGGAGAGAGATGAGTGCGCACCGTCCGTGGGCTGAGCGCGGGAAAGAGAGCTTTGCGTTCCATATGATGCGCATCGGCATCTTTGCGCATCAGGTTGGCTCCCATGATCTGTTCCACCAGTCCTGCGGGTTGCTGACTGGAAAAGACCTCAATGCGCTTTTCTTCGCGAAAGATGTCATCGCGTTTGGTGAACACGGTGGCCCCCAATTGCGGAACGAATGTCACCGGGGTTTCGCTCCGCATCCGCGCAAGTATCGGGTAGGGGTCGTCGGTGAACGCAGCAAGGTCGATGTCGGTGACTGGCGCGGTCGACATCAGTTACGCGTCCCAGGCAACCGGTACGGATGTCGGCCCGCGAAAGGCCCAGCCAGCAATCGGCACGTTACCGGTCAACCGCAGGTTAGGTAGGTACTCAAAGGCCAGGGGCAGGGCGATCTGAGTTATTAGGCACCGCGAAGCGGCCGCGCCAGCACAGAAGTGGGGGCCTGCGCCAAATGGGATCGCGGCCGAGGTATCGCGGGTCAGATCGAACGCATCGGGGTTATCGAAATGCGCCTCATCCCGATTGGCGGATCCGAACATCAGAAACACCCTGTCCTCGGGCTCAAACCGCACACCTTTGACCGTGTCTGACTGGGCCACGCGGCGCGGTGACATGCCAATCGGGCTTTGCCACCTTGCATACTCCGCAAACGCATCGTCCCAGGTTGCTGTGCCGTTTTGGATCAGGGCGAGTTGCGCGGGATGGCTCAGCAAGGCCCAGATCGCACCGGCAATGGCGTCACGTGGTTCATTCTGACCGCCAGAAATGATGAGCTTGATATTGGCCCGGGTAGAGTATTCGCTAACTTCCGCGTCGCGCTGCACCTTCAGTGCCGAAAACGGTGCGGCATCCTCCCACATACGGTCGATATGCGCATCGATCAGGGCGGTGGCATCATGGCACCTCGCCTCGATCTCTGCCACGCCAGCGTAGTTTGCGCAGCCGTCGATCATGGCCTGACTGACGCCATCCATCTCGGCCGCGGTCATCTCGGTCAACCCGGTGATCAGCTTCAGGGCTTCGGCTGAAACCGGCATGGCATAGTCCGTTACAAGATCGCACGCGCCCTTGGGTTTTAGATCACGAAGGATATCTAACGCCTTCTCTTCAAACAATGATTTCCAATGTGTGTTGACGGTCTTGGGCGACACGGTTGGAAAGAGCGCCTTGCGCTCGGCCATGTGATCCGCCCCATCTTTGCGCATCATGTTTTGCCCCATCAGGACTGTCATCAACCCTTCCGGTTGGTCGGAGGAAAAGGTTTCGACACGCTTTTCCTCCCGGTGGATGTCATCGCGGCGGGTGATCAAAGTGGCGCCCAATTGTGGGACGTAGGTGATAGGGGCGTCCGCCCGCATCCTCGCCAATGTCGGATAGGGGTCCGCCGCAAAAGTCGCTGGGTCAATTTCGGTGATGGGAGCGTTTGACATAAGACAAACCCTAGGCGGGCGATTTGTAACTGAAAAGCGGTGATTGACGTTTGACGCGTCTTCCAATACATACCATACCGTATGGTATGGAGATTCCAGTGAACCCCGAGATCGCCCTTTGGATCGCAGCCGGTCTTAGTGCTCTGTGGTGTGGTGTGCATGTCATCGTTGGTGAACGGGACGTTGCGCGGCCCTTGCGGCAGAGCACGACGTTGGAGCCTCTGGCGCGAGACACCGCATTTTTGTGTTGGCACCTTGTCAGCGGGACCTTGGCGTTTTTGACGGTGCTGTTTGCGTTAGGTATTACGGTCTCACCCCACTACGCTATTGCCGGGACCCTTCTGGCAGGGGCATTTGTGATAGTCGGGTTTATTCTGCCACGGCTGATCGCCGTTAGTTATCGGCAACTTCCGCAGGGCTGGTTGTTCGTACCGGTGGTTGCCTTGGGACTGTGGGGCGTGTGGGGATGAGCCGGTTTCGCAAATCCGATTGGATAGAACTGGGCTGGACTCAGCTGTCACAGAACGGACCGGATGGGTTGAAAATCGACATCCTGTGCGATCTGGCAGGGCGCAGCAAGGGATCGTTTTATCACCATTTCGAAGATTACGATGCCTTCCTCACCGAATTGACCGACACATGGGTGAAACGCCAGACAACTGATTTGATGGCAGGGTTCGACCCATCCCAACCGGTGGGTCCTCAAATGGACGAGATGTTCGAGGCGGTGATTGCCTTGGACTACCGCTTTGAACTGGGCATGCGCGAATTGGCGCGGAAGTTCCCCCAACTCGCTGTCAGGGTCTCGGATGTCGACCGGGTGCGGCTTGAGTTCACGACCGAGATGTACTGCTTGCGTTTTGGTGTGCCCAAGGACGAGGCGGAACAGTTAGCAACGCTGGATTACGCCGTGCTGAACGGTTTGATCCTGCTTGATCCCGATATGAGCGCCGACCGACAGAAAGCGCTCTATGAGACGTATGACGCATTACTTGCGGCAAAATACAGGGAGGATGCCGAATGAACATGTTCCTGAGATGGGCGTTTCTGCGCGGGTTCGCACGCACACTCAAGTATCAGTGCAAATGGGCGCCCAACACCAAAGAGCTTGAACAAACGATGGCCGCGCTGCCCGGCGCGAAACATATGCCTGGTAAAGATCGGCAGGCGCAATTCAATCTGCTATTGGCGCAAAGTCTTCAGGCTGCGGTTCAGATCTTTCAAGGACGAGGCTATGGCCGCGCCCGGTCGGTTGAGATGGCGCGGGCGGCCTTTCTGGAAAACGGCTCTGGTCTGACCCGTACGATGTTTGCGTGGTGGTTGAGGGTCACTCCGGATCCCGTTGCACAAATGAAAACGCGACGTGACTTGGCGGACAGGGCGCGTGCGCTTTGGGGGGAAGGCATGAAAGTGGACGAAGTGCATGGTGATCAAACCGTGGCACTGCATGTAACATCCTGTCCTTTTGCCGAGTATTTTTGGGGGGTATGTGAGCCAGATTTAACGGCTGTCTTATGCGCCTATGACGCACAGTGGATGGCGCAGGTGAACATGTCGCATCGTCCGGTTCGCGTTTCACGATCAGGAACACTCGCTGCGGGGGCGGATCACTGTGATTTCACGTTTGAATCTGCCGCGAAACGGTCAGCGTCCGCCCCAAAGGCGCGGCCACGTGGTTTCTTAAATCAGATTTGTGGAGGCTAGCGGCTTAAAGGGCCGTCCAAATCCCGAAGACACCAACGGCCACGAGGCTGAGGGCCCACAGGATATCGATATTGAACCAGGCCTTGGACAGGAACTTCAGGCCAAGCCAGGTATAGGCGCCCCAGGCAAGGGCGCCGCCGGCTATGGTCATGGCCGCCGTATGCGCAAGCGCCACATAAAGCGCAATCAGAAAATTGTTTGACATCAACGCTGTGGCGGCTTGGTGACCAGCATCGAGTTCGTCAATTTCGCAAAGGCCAAGATAGAGTGGGACGAGCATAAGGCCCGCGCCATGCGCCATGGCTGCGAGGAACGACCACAGGGCCAGACGGGTTGGTTTGACCCGAGAGAGTGCGCGGGGGTGGCGTCTGTTGATCAACAGATAAAGGCCCGCTGCAATAACGAGCGCACCTGCACCGATGCGAATTTGTCGTTCGTACTCGACAAGCACAAACATGGCTGAAAACGGCAGCAAAATAGCTGCCATGGCCAGGAAGTGACCAAGTGCCAACAGCCCCAGGGCGCGGAACAACGCCGCGCGCCGCTGTTCGAACAGCGCGGCGGACACCGACAAGGGCCAGCCCATGCCGGGGTTCACGCCATGATAGATGCCGGCGGCAATGACGGCCCACCACAGGGCCGCCACAGAGGTTTCATCCATGTTCCGTCAGGTGTTGGGGTAACAGAAACTGTCGGTCGAACAATCGCCGCCCTCAAGCCGGATCTGGTGACTGCGATAGCCTTCCGGGAACTCGACCCAGAAGTTTTCCGCCAGTTCCAGCCCGCCATTGGGATTGGCATTGGCCATCACCATCGCAGCACCACGTTCACCGGGATAGAACTGATCGTCCCAGGTGGAATAGAGCGAGTTCGTCCAATAGACGCGTTTGCCGTCGCGGCTGATCTCCACCATTTGCGGGCCATAGCCAAACTCTTTGCCATTGGGGTGTTTCGTCTTTTTGACGATGCCGCCGATCTCGACCTTGCCAGCCAATGTCGGGTTCATCGGATCGGAGACATCGTATTGGTGCATCTCTCCGGTGCCCCAGCACGCGACATAGAGGAACTTGTCGTCGAGGCTCAGGTCGATATCGGTGACCAGGGGCGGCACAGCCGAGAAACCCTTCAGAAGATCCGGCAGATCATCCGGGTCGGCAGGTTGCGGGTCGATCGTGATCGTCTTCTTGGCTTCGAATGTCCCATCGTCGTTGCGCCACCAGGTGAAGATCGCGCCCTGCAAGTTGGTCGTATCGACCACCACGCCGCAGAAGCCATATTGCTTGGCCGGATCATGGGCTGGGCGGATTTCCAAAGCCATTTGGTGGTTTTCACCCAGATCGATGCTCTGGATATTCTTGCGACCGCGCAGATCCCAGAAGTGGATAGTGTGGCCGTATTTGTTCGACAGAAGGTCTTCGGCAAC
>CAYODE010000088.1:0-15399 GCA_964402685.1 uncultured Aestuariivita sp.
CGACTCCTTTTATAGACCCCGCTACCGGCGCGGATTTCCGCGCCCCATTTTATTGGGGCAGTGGGTCTGCGCTGGGATTCATGGGCGATTAGCTCAGCGGTAGAGCACTTCGTTGACATCGAAGGGGTCACTGGTTCGATCCCAGTATCGCCCACCATGAATTCACCGCTGCCTTTTCAGGTGGCACCCGCGAAACCCTGGCGCTGGCCCGCGCCGCATGAAAAGGAGAGAGGCCATGAAGGTCCGCAATTCGCTCCGCTCGCTGAAGAACCGGCACCGCGACTGCCGTGTCGTGCGTCGCAAAGGCCGCGTCTACGTGATCAACAAGACGCAGCGCCGCTTCAAAGCACGCCAAGGCTAAGCCTTACCGACATCTGCAAGTTGCAGAGACCGCGCCCCGGAAACGGCGGCGCGGTTTTTCGTTTTCTGACATCAGTCATTACCTTATTCTTTTTGTCAGATAAGGGTTTTCTTCCATCTCCGAATCCAGTAACTGATAAAAATACTCAGATTTAACTCTGTTCGACAGAAGGAACCGAAGATGAAAACCTCAACCTATCTTGGTGCGACGCTGGCGACGCTTGTGGCGACAACTGCAGCGGCCGAAGGCGTCCTGAACCTGTACTCCTCCCGTCACTACGACACAGACGAGCGCCTTTATTCAGACTTCGAAGAGGCCACAGGTATCACGATCAATCGGATTGAAGGCAAAGCGGATGAGCTTTTGGCACGCATGCAGGCTGAAGGTGCCAACAGCCCAGCGGATATTCTACTGACAGTGGACACATCGCGCCTGGAACGCGCGAAAGACATGGGTCTGCTTCAATCCATCGATAGCAGTGTTTTGGAAGCGCGGCTTCCTGCATATGTTCAGGACGATGACAATCAGTGGTTCGGATTTTCGCAGCGTGCGCGCATCTTGTTTTACGACAAGAACGACGTGACAGATCCACCAATGACCTACCAGGATTTGGCAGATCCCAAGTACAAAGGTCAGATCTGCATCCGATCTTCGACAAACGTCTACACCCAAACGATTACAGCAGCCCTGATTGAACATCTGGGCGAAGACGCTGTGGCCGATTGGGCCAAGGGCGTGGTCGCGAACTTTGCGCGCGATCCTCAGGGCGGCGATACGGACCAGCTGCGCGGCATCGTTTCGGGTGAGTGCGACATTTCGATGTCGAACACCTATTACTTCGGCCGCGCGATCCGCAAATCAGTGGATGGCGTTTCGGACAGTTTGGACATGTTTGGTTGGGTGTTCCCGAACCAGAATGACATTGGCGCTCATATGAACCTGTCGGGTGGCGGTGTTGCTGCAAACGCTCCGAACCGCGACAATGCGATCAAGTTCCTAGAGTATCTGGCGTCGGATCAGGCCCAAACATACTTCTCAGCAGGCAATGATGAATACCCTGCGGTACCTGGCGTCGGCATCAGCCCATCGGTTGCACAAATGGGATTTTTCAAACCAGACAGCCTGGATGCAACGGCAATTGCCAACAACATTGCTGCAGCGCAGAAACTACTGAACGAGTCTGGTTGGGAATAACGCATTCCAGACCAAATCTAAGAAAGGGGCGCAGGCTTAGACTGCGCCCCTTCCAGTTTTAGGCTAAGCTTTCAAACTATTTTCGTGCAGCATGATCAAATATGAGATATTCTCTCATTTATGAACACACATGCGAATTCTAGAACTCAGATCGCTAGCCACATCTTCTTGCTGCGCAGCGAAAAGGGGCTTTCTTTGGATGAGACTGCAAAGCAATCTGGGATAAGCCGCGCCACACTATCCAGGATAGAAAAGGCGGAAGTCAGCCCAAGTGCTGACACCTTGGGCGCGCTGTGCGCGACCTTTGGCATTCCGGTATCCCGGTTGATCGCAAGGACCGAACAGGACTTCGACGTACTCATTCCATTCGAAAACCAGGCCGAAACGGTTGACAATAAAACCGGCTTTACTTGCAGGAGCATTTCGCCAGCATCACCAGATCTCTTGGCATGTGTCGAGGAAGGTCACCTACCGCCAGACAGGCATCTCGAGGTTAACCGAAACGCAAAGCCCGGGCAGGAAACCCACCTCATCCTATTGGACGGGGCGTTGAGCATCCGCATTGACCAGAATGAGTATGATCTAACGGCTGGAGACTGCGCGCGTTACAAACAACACAGCACTGTGTTTGTACAAACCCCTCCAGCTAGAGGTGCGCGGTTCCTAAAAATCTGCGTTTAATTTCTGTTCAATCCAGCGACAGAATAACCGCCTCAACGCGCCGATTGCGCTCCCGCCCTTCGGGCGTGAGATTTGAAGCGCGCGGCGCCAGATATCCCATACCCTCGGCCTGCAAGCTGTCTGCTGGAACACCAAACTCGTTGATCAAACGCGTGCGCACAGCGTCGGCTCGTTGCTTTGAAACGCGAATGTTCACGTCCAAGTCGCCTGTCGCATCCGTGTGTCCAACCAATGCAATCACGGCTGATGGGTTGTCCAACATAAACGCGGCAAGGTCCGATAAACTCTGGTACTCACCACTGCTGAGACTTGCAGCGCCGGTTTCAAAATTCAGGTCCTCAAGCACTTCGTGGCCCTGATCGACAAGTACCGAGCTAAACTCGTCGTCTTCGATTGGTGGCGACACAATCGGAGGAGGCTCGCCCTGGGCGACAATTCGCAAAGCGCCCTCTTCAGCGGGCGCAACTTTTATGAATTGGATGTAGCCTGCAGTCCGGCTACGGCTGACCAGAAGAGAGACGGCCTGGTCATCGTTGCGCGCAGCAAGAAACCGATAATCTCGGATATCGACATACATGTCGGGCGTCGGGATCACTTCTATTGCAAAGCGGAAGTCAAACCCACCACACAAATCCGCGTCACACTCAAAAACCGTCTCGAAGCCCATCTGCTGCAATTGTTCGCGCAACGGATCCAGCACCTGCAGTGTGGTAATTGACCCGCTTTCAACCCGCCAACTCTGTCGATCTACGCGCCCTTCCAAACTAATCGTTTCGACCGCATCGTCGGACCAGGGACCGATCGGCATGGCATAACTATCAAAGGGGCTACCGCGATCTGAAACAAGACGAGACCCCGTCGGCATCGACAACTCGATCGCCGACCCCGGACCCGCCCAAATCAGGCCAAAACAGAAAGCTAGGATCCGGATCATCTGAATTGCGCGTGATACTCGTCATTGGGCTTCATAGCCGTGGCGCTGGCCACTCGATTGGTCATGTTAAAGAACGCGGCAACATTGGCGATATCGAAAATGTCGCGGTCACTAAAACCCACGGCGCGCAATGCGTCCCGGTCCGCCTCTTCCACCGTGGCGCTGGCCGTTGTCACAAGCGCCGCAAAATCCAGCATTGCGCGTTGGCGCGCGTCTAACGGAGCGACGCGATAATTCATCACCATCATCTCTCCCAACTTGGGATCACCTGAAAGCTGCCGCACCGCAGCCCCGTGCGCGACAAGGCAGTAAAAGCACTTGTTGATCGACGATACCACAACCGCAATCATCTCACGCTCAAGCTTTGAGAGGTTGCTCTGGCCCAGCATTAGGTCGTTGTACATCGTCGTGAAGCCGTTCAGCTTCTCAATGTCAAAGGCGTAGGCCTGCAAGACGTTGGGCACCATGCCCAGCTTGTCCATGCAAATGTCAAAGTACTTTTGGGTGTCTTCTGGCAATGGATCAACCATCGGCAGGTTCAGGGCGGTGGGTTGGTCAGATTGGCTCACGAGACCTCCTTCGGCTTTAAGCGGTAATGATAATGGCCCTGAACGGAAAACCCCAGCGCTGTGTACAATGCGTTGGCACCCGAATTGGAGTTGGTACAAATGACCGAAAGGGTATGAGCAGCATGCGCTTCCGCCCAAAATGCAGCGCCGCGCATCATCCACGCAGCCGCGCCCTTGCGACGCTGGTGGGGCAATACCTCAACCGCGTGCACCATGGCAGTCCCATTGTGCAAGGCGACAAAGGCAACGCCCGCAGGCTTGTCATGCAATCTGCAGAGCAATGCGGTTTTGGGCCCCGCAGCGCGGTGCATAACACGCTGACGTGCGGAACCAATCCCCCCCTGCTCCCAAACCTCTCGCATTATGGCGAGCGGTTCCCACAAATTGAAAACTGTCACTCTGGGAATTGGGATGTCTGTCAAAGAACTCGGCTTGCATGCGTAAATCGTGACCGGATCAATTATGTCATATCCGCGCTGCTCCAAGTCCGCATCCAGGTCCGCATCACCTTGACGGAGCATAAACAAAGGGTCTTGCCCTAACTGGATCATGGCCTGTTCGGCATCTGCAATGTCAGAGGCAGTCGCCGTCCCACTTGCCGTTGCAGCCGAGACTCTTTTGCCCCCACCATCGCCCTCGCGCAGGCACCACGGCCCAGATTGTAAAAACCTTTTCGCAGGCCAAGTGCCATCTATGGCGTCATAAAGCTCTTCGATCGAGGCGGTCACAGACCCAGCTCATCCGCCAACCGGGTGACGGCCGCGTCAATGCGCGCCCCGTCGGTACCACGCACAACGACATTCGCACCAAAAACACCATCCTTCTGAAACGGGTAACATCCTATCGACAAATCTGCGAAATCATCGGCGAGTTGACCGAGGTTTTGTGCAATATCCCCTTCACCTCGCATGACGCGGAGGCTTTGGCTTAGCAGCGGCGCACCGCCCGTCAAAGTCGGCAAGACGCTTGCCACCATCGCCCGAAAAACCGACGGCACCCCCGCCATCACATGCACGTTTTCCAGCGTGAAGCCGGGAGCCGTCGATACGGGATTTTCAATCAGTGTCGCACTTTCGGGAATACGGGCCATCCGTAACCGCGCTTCGTTCAGCTCGAGGCCAGAGTTTTCGTAATGCGCTTCCAGCAGCGCGCGCGCATCATCCCTTACGTCGATGCTTTTACCAAACGCGTCTGCAATGCAGTCTGCGGTGATGTCATCATGGGTTGGGCCAATGCCACCGCTCGTAAAAACATAGTCATAGGCGTGCGAGAGCGCTTGGGTCGCAGCTACGATCGCGGGTCCATCATCACTGACAATACGGACCTCTTTCAGGTCAATGCCATGGGTGGTGAGTTCCCCGGCCAGATAATGCATGTTTGCATCCCGAGTACGACCAGACAGGATCTCATCCCCGATCACCAGCATGGCTGCCGTTGGATTTGCCATTCCGTCCCTCCTTGCAAACAGTTTGGCCCACGTATAGGCCCCGCGCCATGCGCTTTCAAACCCCTCTTGTTCCTGCCAGGCTGGTCAAAAGATACAAACGGTTTCTGGCCGACTGCACGCTCGAGACCGGCGAAAACGTCACAGCACATTGCGCAAATCCCGGGTCAATGATGGGATTGGCAGAGCCGGGAACGCGTATCTGGCTTGAACCCAATGACGACCCGAAAAAGAAACTGAAGTACGGCTGGCGGCTGGTCGATCACGAAAATGGTCATTTTACCGGGGTTGATACATCGCTTCCGAACCGTGCCCTGCGTACTGCCCTGACGGTAGGTGAGATCGCACCGCTGGCGGATTACTCGAATGTCAAACCCGAAGTGAAGTACGGGGAAAACAGCCGCATTGATTTCTTGTTGACCGATCCCGCTTTGCCCGATGCTTATGTAGAGGTCAAAAGCGTAACGTTGTCGCGACAAAGGGGTCTGGCGGAGTTTCCGGATTCGGTGACCGCGCGTGGAACAAAGCACTTAGGGGAATTGGCAAAAATGGCTGAAGGTGGTCACCGAGCAATCCTGTTCTACCTAGTACAGCGGACGGATTGTGATCGGGTCGCCATTGCAGGTGACATAGACCCCGTCTATGCCGCGGCATTTAAAGCGGCTCAGAACGCTGGGGTTGAAGTTATGGCCTTTGATACCTTGATATCATCACAAGAGATCACGATTGGACGTGCGCTTACAACCGTGACGTGAGGTCCTATGGCCCTGCACGGTTCAATACAGTATCTGATGGAAAAACTCGGGAGCAAAGGCTTGAAAGATAGCTCAAAGGGCCGCCTGACAAAGGACGGGATCAGACTTTACGAACCGGCAGATTTTGCCGGTATGCATGCCGCGGGAGCTCTGGCCGCGCGCATTCTGGATAGTATGGCCCCACACGTCTTTCCGGGCCAAACCACGGAAGAAATCGATCGTGTGATCACTAATATGGTTGAAGAGGCGGGCGCGACCTCGGCCACCATCGGGTACAAGGGATACAAACACGCTAGCTGTATTTCGGTAAACCACGTCGTGTGTCATGGCATTCCCAGTCCGAAAACACTCAAGGATGGCGATATCCTCAACATCGACGTCACTGTGATCGTTGACGGGTGGTACGGCGATACGTCTCGGATGTATGTGGCGGGCAGGCTGTCTCGTAAGTCAGAACGATTGATCCAAGTGACCCATGACGCGCTGATGCGCGGCATTGAGATGGTCAGGCCCGGCAACACATTTGGCGATATCGGTCATGCTATTCAGTCGTATGTCGAAGCCCACCGGATGAGCGTCGTACGCGATTTCTGCGGTCACGGATTGGGTCGCGTCTTCCATGCCCCACCCAACGTGCTGCACTATGGCAGACCGGGCACGGGTGCGGTGCTTGAAGAAGGCATGTTCTTCACAATTGAACCGATGGTTAATCTGGGCCGGCCAGAAACCAAAACGCTTGCCGATGACTGGACCGCGGTGACAAGGGACAAGTCGCTCTCAGCACAGTTTGAACACTCGGTCGGTGTCACGGCTGACGGAGTGGACATCTTCACCCTGTCACCGGAAGGGACGTTTCACCCGACGTACTGAGTTATTCGTCGTCGCTTTGCTCAACTGCGTCTTTGCGCAGGATTTCCAACAGCAACGTGCTGCCTCTCAAAGGTACAACAGCATCGTGTATGAAGATCGGGCCGGGCCGAGGTTTCAGCTCTGGCCCAGTTTTGGTCTCGGACGTTGGCCCAGAGAGCCAAGCCCAGAACCCCGATTGAGTCGCTGTGGTCATACAGCAGGCATATCATAACCCGTCTTCATTCGCGAAACGCAGAAACGTGATGTGGGTTCCGCCATAGGTGCGACTGTCTTCCCGTATGAACCCTGCAGGCGGTTCGACAGGTTGAGCTTCTTCCCAGACCACCAACGCGTTTCGAGCGATCCATCCACCTTGTCGCGCAGCAGCAATCGCTTTTTCGCCGAGTGATTTTCCATAGGGCGGATCAAGGAAGATTAGCGTCGCGGGTTGCTCCGCCTGACCCAAACGCGTTGCATCACGCGCGATGAGACGTGTTCGGTCGGAAGTATCCGTTATCTTAATGTTTTCTCTGATTAAACCCTGACCGGCGCGACCGTTTTCGACGAATGTCACGTGTTTCGCACCGCGCGACAGAGCTTCGAGGCCCAGCGCACCCGTGCCGGCAAAGAGATCGAGTACTTCCGCATCATCCAGCACATCCAGATGGGCAAGTACATTGAACAAGCTTTCGCGCACCCGATCAGAGGTTGGTCGCAAATGGGCCGCTGAATCCCCTTTACCCACGGAAGCAAGGCGCCGTCCGCGGAACGCTCCGGCGATGATCCTCACGCTTTCAGCAGCGCCTTGAGATCGGCCGCCGGATCCGCGACCACATCAGGTTCAGGGGATTTTCCTGCCTCAATCAAACGCTTGCCGATCATGTACCCGCGCGGGTCGTTCATCGCGTCCACAGCCAAGAGTGTGTCGCCTTGATAATACCAGAACGACACCGACTGCCCATCACCGGGACGCGTGATGATCCTGTCATAGCCGCTGTTCAATCCGGCAATCTGCAATTTGACGTCGTACTGGTCCGACCAGAACCAGGGCTTTGGGATGTATTCCTCTGACCCACCCAGCATGTTCCTGGCGACGCACTCTGCCTGGTCGATCGCATTGGGCACGCTTTCCAATCTGAGCCGTCCGTCCCGGTACGGAAAGGAAGAGCAATCACCTGCAGCCCAGATAGACGGATCAGAAGTCCGACCCAGCGCATCGACCGCGATTCCGTTATCAATCTCCAATCCAGCGCCTTCCGCCAGTTTGGTATCGGGTGCAATACCGACCCCGACGATCACGAAATCAATATCCAGCTGTGTGCCGTCACTTAGTGCCGCCGCTGTTACGCGGTCCTCGCCCAGCAGACGATCCAGACCCACACCCTCGCGAATGTCCACGCCATGGGAGCTGTGCAATGCCCTGAAGTAATCCGATGTTTCTGGCGCGGCAACACGCTGCAATATGCGGTCGGCCATCTCGACCAATGTCACATTAACGCCCAGTTTCGACGCGACAGCCGCGGCTTCCAAACCGATGTAGCCGCCCCCGACGATCAGAACACGCGCCCCATCGGTGAAAGACGCGGCCATCGCGTCAACATCCTCCAGCGTACGCACAACAAAGACACCCTTCAGATCGCCGCCAATACTGGCTGGCAGCCTGCGCGGTACGGAACCGGTGGTTAATGCAAGCTGATCATAGGAGATCGTATCGCCGGCGACCGTGACAGTCTTGGCTTCCGGATCAATCGACTCGACCTCAGCTCCTAAACGCAATGTCACGCCCTGGTCTTGATAAAAACTCTCTGGACGCAAGAAGAGCCGCTCTAACGCCATTTCACCCAACAGATAGCCTTTGCTGAGCGGCGGACGCTGATACGGCGGGACTGGCTCTGAGCCAATGAGTGTGAGTTCGCCCTCGAAACCTTGTTTGCGCAATTCGGCGACAAGAGAGGATCCGGCCTGCCCTGCGCCTATGACTACTATTCCCGTCATTCCAATCCTCGCATCACATTTCGCTGGCACCGCGTTTTCCAGACCCTATATCCAGCCAATCAGGAAACGCAATTCATCAAAAGAGGGGCCTCATGACAATTTCACAAGGCGCAACACTGCCCGACGCAACACTGGTACAACTGGGTGACAACGGACCGGAAGCTGTGTCCATCGCCGACAAGACGAAGGGGCGCAAAGTGGTGATTTTTGCGGTGCCCGGAGCGTTTACGCCGACATGTCATTCGGCGCATGTCCCAAGTTTCGTCCGCACTAAGGATCAATTTGATGCAAAAGGTGTGGATGAGATCATCTGCGTCTCGGTCAATGATCCTTTCGTCATGAAGGCTTGGGGGGAAGCAACCGGCGCAACCGCTGCCGGACTAACCATGTTGTCCGACGCGCAAAGTGAATTCACGAAAGCCATCGGCATGGACTTTGACGCCCCACCTGCAGGTCTGATCGCACGCTCAAAGCGATATGCCATGTTGGTGGAAGACGGCGCCGTCACATTGCTGCACGAGGAAGAGAACCCCGGTGCATGCGAAGTATCAGCCGGTGAAGGACTTCTGGCTGCCATGTAAATCCAATTTGGGCGTGCGCTCATTCGAGCGCGCGTCCTAACTTACCCGGCCAACGCGTCCATCTTCCGCGCTAATTTGGCGTCCAAAGCGCTCAACCCGCCAACGTCATGGGTCGACAGGGTTACGTTCACCGTTTTGTACACGTTAAACCATTCGGGATGGTGATCCCATTTCTCTGCCCAGATCGCGACTTGCGTCATCCAGCCGAATGCGCTGACAAAATCGGCAAAGACGAACTCCTTTTCGATCGCATCGCGACCATCAACCATGGCCCAACCAGTGGCGAATAGCGGCTCCAACAGAGGTCCACGCGTTTCTTCAGACAGTTTTTCGGTCATTGATGTTCCTCCACTTGAGCTTTGCGGAATGGCCCGTAGTCGGTCAGGATCTCGATCTCTTCTTCGATCGCATCGCGCTCCGCTTCAAGATACCTGGCGATGGCATCTGAAAAACCCGGATCGCCGACCCAATGCAAAGAATGCGTTTGCGTTGGCAGATATCCGCGCGCGAGCTTGTGTTGCCCTTGTGCGCCTGCCTCGACACGGGTCAGACCATGCGTCAGAGCCCAGTCAATAGCGCGATAGTAGCACAATTCGAAATGCAGGCAGGCCTGGTGCTGAGTACAGCCCCAATATCGGCCGAAAAGCGTCTCGCGCCCGGCGAAATTGAGAGCGCCAGCAAAATAGCCATCGTCGTCTCGCGCAAGCATCAAGACCATGTCGTCACGCAAGTGCTCTTGCGCGCGATCAAAAAATTTCCGCGTCAGATAAGGCATGCCCCACTTTCGCGCGCCAGTATCCTGATAAAAGATCCAAAAATCGTCCCAATGATGAGGCTGGATGTCGTCGCCCGTGAGGACCTCGATCTCACCAACGAAGTCATTTGCCTGCTGACGTTCCTTGCGAATGTTCTTGCGTTTCCGGGATGAGAGAGACCCGAGAAAACCCTCGAAATCACCGAACTCCGCATCTTCCCAATGAAACTGCTGCGTCATGCGCGGCATCAGCCCCATTTGCACCCCGGCTTCGGCCTCTTCTTCAGTGCAAAAGGTGATGTGCAACGACGACACCTGATTGTCTGCTGCTAATTGAACCGCACCCTGCACCAGTGCTGCCTGCGCGGTTTCAGCACGATCCGGACGGACCAATAGCCTGCGCCCCGTGGCCGGTGTGAAAGGCACTGCAATCTGGAGTTTCGGGTAATACCGGCCGCCCGCACGCTCGTACGCATGTGCCCAGTTGTGATCAAAAATGTACTCACCCTGGCTGTGCGACTTGGCGTAAAGAGGGGCGCATCCAATCAGCTCGTCACCGTCATAAGCCGTCAGATATTGCGGCTGCCATCCGGTCCCGGCCCCGACTGAGCCGCTATCCTCCAGCGCCTTGAGAAACCTGTGCGTGGTAAACGGATCATAAGGTCGGCCACCTTCGGATGTCTCAGGGCAGGCACAGCTGTCCCAGTCTTCCGCAGCGATCTGCGCAAGGGATCCTAAAACACGGATTTCAATCTCGGATTGGGTCAAGAAACGGCTCGTTTGTGCATGCCTGCATCTATCTGTTGCGTCTGCAAGCAGGTTCAAGTGGGCAAGGGCGGTGCAAATTGCTCAAAGGTAATGTTGTCGCACAAATCCTTAACAGCGTCAGCCTGGTCTTGGCTGGTCACCGTCCAGGTGAGAACCGGAACACCGGACTCCCGTAAGTCAGCGACCCGCGGGCGTTTGAGATCGGACACTTGGTGGCTGATAAAGCACGCGCCGGTTCGTTCAAAATCGGGGATCGCGCGCAACCGATCGCAGGTCTCGGCATTCAACGGCCAGTTAGCTTGAACAAACGCGCTTGTCGTGATGCCGCGCGGTATGTTGGGCGCGACCTCCGCCATCGCGGCGACCGAATGTGGGTTGAATGACATGACGGCAACAGGGCCAGCGTAGCCTTCCAAGGCGTGAGCAGTTGCCCGTTCCAACGGTCCAACATTCGAACCCATCGCCCCATCTTGATCCTTGATCTCGATCAGAAGGGGGACCTGACCGGCCACCATTTCTAGCACTTCTGGCAATGCTGGGATGGTCTCGTTCTTACCGAGTAACGGAATCTCTTGAAGTTCAGCCGCCATGAGTTGGCGCACCACGCCTTTTCGCCCTGTCAGCCGGGTAAGCTCGTAGTCATGGAATACCATCGCTTGGCCATCCGCAGACATCTGCAGATCGATCTCGATTCCATAACCGATATCAATCGCAGCCTGAATGGCTGCTCGGCTGTTTTCGGGGCGGCCAGCCGCCACGTCATGGTACGCCCGATGCGCGAGCGGAATTGTCACGAACGGGTGTGGCAAGCCCAGCGTCATTGTACCTGAAAAATTCCTTCGATCTCGACCGCGACACCAAATGGCAGAGAGGCCGCTGACACCGCCGAACGTGAATGCTTGCCTTTGTCACCAAGCGCTGCGACCAAAAAATCGGAAGCGCCATTGATTACCTTGGGTTGATCACCAAATTCGCTTGTCGAATTTACAAAACCAGTCAGCTTCACGACCCGCACCAAACGCTCGATATCGCCGCCGCAAGCCGCCTTTACTTGTGCCAGCAAAGAAATAGCACATGTTTTGGCGGCGTCCGCGCCATCTTCAAGGGTCATATCTGCGCCCAGCTTTCCAACGATCAGGCCATCCGCATTCGACGATACTTGGCCCGACACATAAAGCGTCTCACCGACCTGAACGAAAGGGACATAGTTGGCTGCAGGGGCAGGCGCATCCGGCAAAGTCACACCCATTTCGGCCAGTTTCTCTTCGATGCTCATGCGAACTCCATTCTGCTAGCTGTTTGCGCGGACGCTATCGGGGAACGTGCCCCATGAAAAGCCACGTTTTTTTGACAAAGTCTTGGGGCTGGAAGCGTCTATCGGCAGGACTATTTCTGCTGCAAAGTAGGTCACTTACTTCTAACGGGACGAATTTCTTGTTTCCTAACTGCCACATTCCGCTCATTTGACCAGCTTTATCATTGGAACTGTGCAGCATTCGTTTAGGTACGCCATAGTTGTACAGACAAAACTCCGACCCAGAGGCCGATTCCACAATGCCCGCCAGACGATTAAAGATTGCTGCAGTGCTGATTGCAGCCTTTGGGATGTCCGCCTGCGCTGCACCGCAAGATGCAGTTACACGCAACGGCATTCTTGACCCTTACGAAGAGGGTAATCGTCGCGTTCATGAGTTTAACCGCGGGCTTGACCGCGGCTTGGTTCGACCCGCTGGGCGCGGGTTCACAGCCGTTGTGCCGGACATCGTTGAAGACGGTATCGGAAATTTTGCGACAAATGTCGGTATGCCGAGCGTGATGGTGAATGGCCTACTACAAGGCGATCTCGAGGTCACGGGCCTTGCGTTTTCCCGCTTGTTCATCAACACGATCTTTGGCTTTGGCGGCTTGATGGACGTGGCTACTGCGTTTCAAATTCCCGAGGCAGATACAGACTTTGGTGAAACGCTTTATGTCTGGGGCTTCGGAGAGGGTCCTTACATTGAATTGCCGGTCATCGGTCCATCGACCCAGCGTCACACCGTTGGCAGAGTTGTTGACCTGTTCACAAACCCGCTCAGTTATGTGCTTGACTCGCCAGAGCGGTACTGGGGACCGGGCGCAAGTGTCGGCCAACGATTAAGTGATCGCGGGCGGTTCACAGATACGGTAGATTCCATCCTATATGAGAGTACAGACAGCTATGCCCAATTGCGGCTGATCTACTTGCAAAATCGCCGGTTCGAGCTGGGACAGCTGGACCCAACGCAAGAGATCGATCCATTCGCTTTGGAAACAGAAGGGTTCTGAGGATGCATCGCAGGCACGTTTTGATCGGGTTGACTTCAGCGGCGGCCTTGATGCCGTCGGTTTCGTTCGCGCTTAACGAGGCAGAAGCTAGGGGCCTGATCACTTCTGTGATTGATGACATCAACGCGGTCATTTCGTCCGGCAAATCCGAGAGCGGAATGATCAGAGATTTCGAACGGATCTTCGCGCGCTACAGCGATACGTCTTATATCTCCGCCTATGCCATGGGCGTGGACGCACGCCGTGCCAGCGCCGCGCAAAAACGGGCATTCTCCGACGCGTTCCAGGCCTATATCGCCCAAAAATACGGACGTCGCTTCCGCGAGTTCATCGGAGGACGTCTTGAGGTGAAAGGCGTGCGTCAGGTCAAACGCTGGTACGAAGTGGACACGACAGCGTTCCTGCAAGGACAGGCGCCGTTCAATGTCACGTTTCATGTCTCCGATCGCTCAGGTCGCAACCTGTTTTTCAATATGTTCATCGAAGGTGTGAACCTTCTGCTGACTGAACGTACAGAGATTGGGGCGTTGCTGGATCAGAACCGGGGTGACATAGACGCGATGATCAGTGATCTCCGCGCGCTAAGCTGACGCAACGACAGATTAGCTTAACACAGGAAACCAGTCTTCGCGCAGGCTTTGGCCCGGCGTCATATTGTGCCCGGGAAATGGCGGAGACGTGGGACCGGGACGTTCGACATATCGAGCATCGTCGCCAATCAGCCGCAACGAGAACGCGCGCCGACGCTGTGTGGATTGATTCCCGCGTGCCCCGTGCAAAGTCCGAAACTGAAAGGCGACAGCATCCCCCGGCTCCATCTGCCATTCCCGGATGGTCATACCCTCGGCATCGGGGTCGGGAACCGGCATGTAATCCCCTTCGAAAAACGCAGCTTCCGAAGCCCAGCGTGTTGGCAGCACGTCTTTTTCCCATAGGTGCGACCCAGCAACGCAGCGCAGCGATGCATCCGATACAGGATCTAAAGGCACCCAAAAGCTGACTGTCTGCTGACCCTCGACGAAATAGTAGGGCCCGTCCGAATGCCAGGGCGTTGCCATCGACGTACCCGGCTCCTTGACCAGGACATGATCATGGAACATCTGCACGCGGTCCGACATCATCAGCGCCGACGCGGCGTGAATAATCTTCGGGTCATGAACAACGGCGTCGAATTGCGGGATACGTTGCCAGTTGCAGTAGTCATCGAAAAAGCGACCCGTTTCACCGGCCTTCTCATTTTCGGATGCATACGGGCCAGGCTGTTCCATATTGGCCTGCACGCCGCCTCGCAGAGTGTCTACGTGCTGGGCAAAAAGGCCGCGCAACAACACTACGCCTTCGCGCTGATAAGTATCGATGTCTTGTTTGGAAAAGACCGTGTCGGTCAATTCATCAGGTCTTGCGCAAACGGATGACGACATCCACCGACGCAATCTCTGCTCCAGCAGGCGCTGCGGGCAAACGCGTAATCTCAAGCTGGTCTGCAGGCGCATCTGTCAAACGCGCTTCATCTTCCCAAAAGAAATGCGGATGGTCATGCGTGTTGGTGTCGAAGTAGCTCTTCGAGCCATCAACCGTCACTTCCTGCAACAATCCAGCTTCACAGAATGCACGCAGGGTGTTGTAAACGGTTGCCAATGACACGGACGCGCCCTCTGCCTTAACGGCGTCAAACAGGCTTTCCGCTGTCACGTGACGATGGTTGCCATCGCCGACCAACAACTCCGCCAAAGTTACCCTCTGGCGCGTCGGACGCAATCCCGCCTGGTCCAGCCAATCGGTCGCAATCTGTGTCGATGTCGCGGTCATCTTCGCATCTCGTTACAAACTTACACTCTGTGTATATAGAGGGCACACCTACTAAATTACAAATGAAATTGAGTCGCAACTGGGCTTCTTTAGCAAACAGATGCGGCCCAACGTCACTTCACGCCCTCTCTTGCAGGACCTGTTTCCCCGATGCTAGAGGGGCAAACAGTGCAATAATTCAAACGCACAGGGAGATACGCAAGCATGGGTCACTACCCAACCAGCTTCGATAAAGACGACCTGCTGAAATGCGCGCGGGGAGAGCTGTTCGGTCCTGGCAACGCCCAGTTACCGGAACCACCGATGCTCATGATGGACCGGATCACCGATATCTCCGAAGACGGCGGCGATCATGGAAAAGGCCATGTGCGGGCCGAGTTTGATATCGCGCCGGATCT
>CAYODE010000089.1:0-15327 GCA_964402685.1 uncultured Aestuariivita sp.
CAAGTTATGGAACGGCTGGCCGAGGCGGATGTGTTTGCCTCTCTGGATCTATCGCGCCGTGACGCGCTGTGGGAAGCCAAGGCCATTGCCAGTGCAAAACCGCTGCCGCTCTTTGCAGGCGATATGGACGGGGAGGCGATTGATGAGCCTGCTGCCTACCTGCCTCAGATGCATATCGGCGAAGAGGTTGTCGAAGATTATGTCTCCACCCGGCTGTCGCTCAAAGCGCACCCTGTTTCCTTGTTGCGGCACATCCTGACACCGGGAAGCCAGCAGATCGCCATACCCCCGGCAGATCGGCCCGCCCCGGATCTGTCGAAAATCATCTTCACCCGCGGTAATCCGGATTGATCCTCAGCCGCAGTTGGGCTTCACCCGGACCCCGCAGCGCGCTAGAACGCACCCAACAAACCTATCGGAGCCAAAACATGCAGATCCCCAAACCTGTTGTCCTGTGCATTCTGGATGGCTGGGGTCTGTCGGACAGCACCGACGCCAACGCACCCTATCTGGCTCACACCCCCAATTTCGACGCGTTGATGTCGAAAGGGCCCCAGGCGCAATTGATCACACATGGGCCCAACGTGGGCTTGCCGTCCGGACAAATGGGCAATTCCGAGGTCGGTCATACAAACATCGGCGCAGGCCGTGTCGTCGCGATGGATCTCGGGCAAATTGATCTTGCTATTGAGGATGGCAGTTTCTTTGGAAACGACGCGCTGAACGCTTTCATCGATACCCTCAAAGCCAGCGGCGGCACCGCGCATCTTATGGGATTGGTCTCGGATGGTGGGGTCCATGGCCATCTGCGACACATTCTGGCCGCAGCAAAGGTCATTACAGACGCTGGTGTGCCCGTCGCGTTGCACGCCATAACCGACGGCCGCGACGTGGCGCCGAAATCAGCCGATGGCTATATAGAGGCGCTCGCTGAAAACCTACCTCAGGATGCATACGTCGCCACCGTGATCGGACGCTATTTTGCAATGGACCGAGACAACAGGTGGGAACGCGTTTCCCAAGCTTACAGCGCCATGGTTGATGCCAAAGGACTGCGGGCACAGGATGCTCTTACAGCAGTGATGCAGGCCTACGAGCAAGGCGAAACAGATGAGTTCATCTCTGCCACCGTTCTACCTGAGCATCGAGGTATTCAGGATGGTGACGGCATGTTCTGCCTCAATTTCCGCGCGGACCGCGCGCGCGAGATGCTGGCGGCTATCGGTCAGCCCGATTTCGACGGTTTTGATACAGCTCCACAACCAAACCTCGCCGCGTTTCTGGGCATGGTCGAATACTCGGAGATGCATAACGGCTTCATGACGACAATGTTCCCGGCGCGGGATATCGTCAACACATTGGGGGCTTGGGTGGCTCAACATGGGCTGCGGCAGTTCCGTCTCGCCGAGACCGAGAAATACCCGCACGTAACCTTTTTTCTCAACGGTGGTGAAGAAGAGCCTTTCCCTGGCGAGGATCGATTCATGCCGAAATCTCCCGACGTAGCCACATATGATCTGCAACCCGAAATGTCGGCTGGCGAGGTGACTGATAAACTGGTCGAGGCGATCGAGGCGCAATACGATCTCATCGTTGTCAACTATGCCAATCCCGACATGGTCGGTCACACCGGCGATCTGCAGGCCGCAATGCGGGCCTGCGAGGCGGTCGATCAAGGGTTGGGCCGCGCGATTGAGGCGTTAAACGCAGTCGGCGGTGCGATGATTGTCACCGCAGATCATGGCAATTGCGAAATGATGGTGGATCCCGTCACCGGTGGGGCCCATACCGCGCACACGTTGAACCCGGTACCGGTGGTTTTGGTTGGTGGGTCCACTAAGGCACGTCTGAAAGACGGCCGCCTTTCAGATCTGGCACCAACGGTTCTACAACTCATGGGTTTGCCTAAACCGCCTGAAATGACAGGGGAGTCCTTGCTGGTATGATCCGACTCGCCGTTCTTTTTTGTGTTTTCTGGCCGGGCCTGAGCTGGGCACAAAGCGATGCAACTGTCGCGGCGCGAGATGCCGCTGCACAGCTGGAGGAAGCAGCGCTCGCGCTCGAAGCTGCGTCTTCGGCGCGCGACCGTGTTCGAGCTTTGACTGAAACCGTTCAAGCCTATGAGGCTGGTCTCAGCGCGATGCGTGATGGCTTACGTCAGGCGGCCTTGCGCGAAGGGCAATTGCAACGCCAACTCAACGTGCGCGAGGCTGAAATCGCAGATCTTTTGGGTGTGTTGCAAACGATAGGCGCCGCGCCGCCTCCGGTTTTGATGGTACACCCGGGCGGTCCCCAGGGTAGTGCCCGTGCTGCAATGATGTTGGCCGAGGTGACACCAGCCCTGAACACCCGCGCCGCGGAATTGCGTCGCGACCTGGATGAGATTCGCACGCTGCGGATATTGCAACAATCCTCAACCAAGACGCTTGAGAATGGTCTTGCTGGCGTTCAGGAAGCGCGTGCTGAACTCAGTCAGGCAGTGGCCGATCGAACCGACCTGCCCAAACGGTTTATCGAAGATCCCGTGCGGACCGCGATTTTGATCGACTCCACCGAAACGCTTGAGGGTTTTGCCAGCGGTCTGGCTGATATGAGCGAAGACCAGATCCCACCAAACATGAACGACATGTCCTCCCTCAAAGGGGAGCTGCCTCTTCCGGTCCAAGGCGTGATGCTGCGCCGGGCAGGTCAGGCAGATGCCGCTGGGATCGTGCGGCCGGGCTTGGTGTTGGCCACGCGGCCACGTGCCCTTGTCGTCAGCCCAACGCCGGCAACGATTCGCTATTTGGGGCCACTGCTCGATTTTGGGAATGTTGCCATACTTGAACCCCAAGCGGACACGTTGTTTGTGCTTTCGGGCCTTGCCGAGGTCTATGGCGAGGCTGGACAAGTCATTCCAGCAGGCACTCCTGTGGGCTTAATGGGCGGATCTGACCCAGAAATTGATACAATTCTGTCAACAAGCGGTGAGGGCACTGGAACAGACCGCTCAGAAACGCTCTATATAGAGGTGAGAGAGGGCGCAGAGCCCGTGGATCCTGAAACATGGTTCCAATCGGATAAGAATGGATAACGCAGAGATGAAAAAACTTATCATAGTTGCAGCCGCCGGGATCATCTCGGGAGCAGTGGCCACAACACAGATCGCCGGCCCTTTGCTGGCGCAGGAAACTCAGCGCAGCAGTTCGGTTTATGAACAACTGGACCTATTCGGCGACATATTTGAGCGCATCCGTGCGCAATATGTGGAAGAGGTTGATGAGGCAGACCTGATTGAGGCGGCCATTGATGGCATGCTGACGTCACTGGATCCGCATTCCAGCTACCTCTCACCGGATGACGCAGCCCAGATGCGTGTGCAAACACGCGGCGAGTTCGGAGGCCTGGGGATTGAGGTCACGCAGGAAGAAGGCTTCGTGAAGGTCGTGTCGCCAATCGATGGGACACCGGCGGACGAAGCTGGCATGGAAGCTGGCGATTTTATCACGCATGTAGACGGCGAAAGCGTTCTGGGTCTGACTCTGGATGAAGCGGTTGATATGATGCGCGGGCCGGTTGGATCAGAAATTGTCATCACCGTTGTACGCGAAGGAGAGTCCGAACCGTTCGACGTGTCGATCATCCGCGATACGATTAAACTCACTGCCGTGCGCTCTCGAACCCAAGGTGAAACTGTTGTTTTGCGTGTCACAACGTTCAACGATCAAACGACGCCCAACCTGCAAGCCGGTCTGAAGGAGCAGATCGAAGAGGCGGGCGGCATCGATGAGATTAACGGCATCGTTCTGGACCTGCGGAACAATCCAGGCGGTTTGCTGACCGAAGCAATCAAGGTTTCCGACGCGTTCCTGGAAAAAGGAGAGATTGTCTCGACCCGCGGCCGTGCACCCGAAGATGGAGAACGCTTTAACGCGACGCCGGGCGATCTGGCGGAAGGCAAACCGATGGTCGTCCTGATCAACGGCGGGTCCGCGTCGGCGTCAGAAATCGTAGCGGGAGCTTTGCAGGATCACCGTCGCGCCATTGTGGTTGGCACGAAAAGCTTTGGCAAAGGCTCGGTTCAAACGGTCATGCCACTGCGCGGTGATGGCGCCATGCGTCTGACGACTGCGCGCTATTACACCCCGTCGGGTCGCTCCATTCAGTCCTTGGGCGTGTCCCCGGACATCGTCGTGGAACAACCGCGCCGCCCGGCAAACGCCGAAGAAGAAGAAGACTCAAGCGCAATTCGCAACCGCTCCGAAGCAGATCTACGCGGCAGCTTGAATAATGACAGCCTGACGGAGGATGAGATCCGCCAAATCGAAGCGGATCGTGAAAAAGCCGAAGCGGCCGCCGCCTTGCGCGAGGAAGATTATCAGTTGGCCTATGCCATCGATATTCTCAAGGGCTTGTCGGCGATCAATCCCGGCGATTGATCCAAGTCGGACAGATCAAACACGACGCGCGGTGGCTTAGGTCCCGCGCGTTTTTTGTTCAATGACAGAGCACTCTCAGAGCACGGATCACGTCGTTTCGACACAGTGACGACGGAACGCACGTTTCAGCATATCAAGTTCTGCGCGCAGCAGCTCAATTTCCGCGCGAATATCGTCGGCTAGAACGTCGCCCGCCATAAGCGTGAAATGCGCCAACTCTTCCCCAACCGACGCATCCGTAATCGAAAAGGTATGAACTCCATCCGCGATTGCATAGGTTGGCACTGGTACTTTAACTGTCCAAATGCCAGCATCTGGACCAGGTGTGACAGAGACACCCGCAACGGGTTGATCGCGATGCAAGACCTGGATGTCAGGCGCCGCATCCCCAGGCTCTACCCGCGTGAGCACGCCTTCCCAAACACCATTGGTCAAACGGGTTTCCATCAGTTCAAATTGGCTCATCCAACATGTCTCATATCGCTGCGCGCAACCTGCGCGAAAAGGTCAGATCCCGTAGGATCACTTGGTTCATTTCGGGGTTTTCGAAAATGATGTCCAACCACGCTTTTTCGATACGCTTCTCATTCAGGTTTGAATACGCCAGATCGAATTCGACCATTACTTGATCTTCTGTCAGCGGCAATTCCCGCACGAATTGTTCGACGTTGGGTCCATTTTTTACGTTCAAACGGGCAAAAATCTCAATGGGCTTTTCAAGCTCGACAATGGTGTCGACACGGATCAGATGATCCTTTGTTAGACCGGAGATCGCGTCTTTGGGCAATTCCACAACGACGGACAAAAAAGATCCTTCAAACTTGAATACATCTAGACGCAGCCCGAATGGCGCCAGATCTGCCTCTCGCAGATTGCGTATTTGGCGAACTGTCAGCTCTGAATGCTCGCAATCGTGAAATACGGTAATGTCTTTGCCCAGCGTCGATTGGCTTTGCACCGACGACAGCCCAATCATTGGAGTAGGGCCACGCCACAGTTCAGGACGCCACGCCCAATCACTGCCGAAGGGCCTGGGCAATGAACCCGATCCACCCGCTGGCAGGGCCAACCGTTCTTCGGCGGCAAAGATCACTTCATTCAAATGCGTACGCAATTGCCGGGCACGTCGTCGATATCTTCTGAGTGTCGACAAATCTGAACGCCGCGCTTGCCGCGCCGCGTGCCGCCACCACCTGAGTGCGCTTCTGTGAATGAAGCGATCCATTACTGTGCCGAACTGGAATGCCATACGCATCAACTACTATCGTTTCTAATATGAGAACAATGTATCAGATGGATTTCCAGAACCTAAATGTCGAAATCTGAGCAAGCTTGTCCGCCGGGCCACACTTATCCGGCCGTCATGCGGGTCGCCTGTCGCGTGGCCAGGATCGCACGCTCTAGTAAGCGCGCACCATCTTGACCCAGCGCCGGGCTGCCTGGAGGTGCATAGAGCACAAAGCTGACAAGCTGATCGTTCAAAACAATTGCCGTTCGCCAATACGTATCACTGACTCCGTCGATACGGCGACCGTTCGTATCGCGTAACTGTACAAGTGGTAGGCCACCACGCTCGTCTGTGCTCACCACATCGCCCTGGGCGGACAAGGCAGCTGCATCAGGGCTCACCGTGCCGGCATCAACAGGCAAGGTCGAGGCTGTGATAATGGCGAGATCCTTATCACTAAAGAAGCCTTGGACCCCCAGCGTGTCACACCGTCCCAGCAGAGCGAAACGGGCGCGCAAGCTACGGCGATCGATACAATACCCATCCGGGGCAGCCAGGCGAACTTGACCCTGTGCCATGTTCGCCTGAGTCAAAGCTTTGGCGCCACCGCCGCCGGTTGCTTGCGGTAACTCAAGGGTATCGCAACTAGACAGTGCGAAAACGCCCAGAGCGAAAAGAGCGCGTGCTTTAGAGGTCCATGTAATCATGGGTTTCGGCCTTGGCACCCGGATGCGTGACCGCCCCTTTATAGGTGTCACCAACCAACTGCGCATATTTCCAGATCGCGCCTGAAGCGTAATTTGTTTCTGGCGGGCCAGACCATTCCGCGCGGCGTTTGGCCAGCTCTTCTTCCGAGAGATCCACGGACAACTCGCCGGTCAGGGCGTTAATGGTGATCATGTCGCCATTTTTCAGCATACCAATTGGTCCACCTTTGGCGGCTTCAGGGCCGACATGACCGACGCAAAAACCCCTTGTGGCTCCGGAGAAGCGACCATCAGTGATTAGCGCCACCTTCTTGCCCATGCCTTGCCCGGACAGTGCAGCCGTCGTCGCCAGCATTTCCCGCATGCCGGGTCCTCCGGATGGGCCTTCATTGCGGATGACGATCACTTCGCCTTCCTTGTAGGCGCGGTTCTGCACGGCTTCAAACGCGTCCTGTTCGCACTCAAAAACGTTAGCGGGTCCGGTAAAGACCTGACCTTCTTCCGAAATGCCAGCAACTTTCACAATCGCCCCTTCCGGCGCCAGGTTGCCTTTCAAACCCACAACACCACCAGTTTTGGTGATCGGATTTTCAATTGGATAGATCACCTGCCCATCGGCTTCACGGGTGATGGCATCCAGTTCTTCGCCCATGGTCTTGCCGCTGGCGGTGATGCAGTCTTCGTGGATCAGTCCCGCTTTGCGCAGCTCTTTCATGACGACAGGAACGCCGCCCGCTTCATACAGATCCTTGGCCACATACTGTCCGCCTGGCTTCAGATCGACAAAGTATGGCGTGTCACGAAAGATCTCGCAGACATCGTCGAGGAAGAAGTCGATGCCCGCCTCATGTGCAATAGCGGGCAGGTGCAAACCGGCATTGGTCGACCCACCGGTGCACGCCACAACACGCGCCGCGTTTTCCAGCGATTTCAACGTCACCACGTCCCGGGCGCGAATGTTCTTTTCGACCAGATCCATTACTGCACGGCCCGAGGCCTCACCATATTGGTCGCGGCTCTCATACGGTGCGGGCGCACCGGACGAGTTCATCAGAGCGAGGCCAATCGCCTCGGACACGCAGGCCATTGTGTTGGCTGTGAATTGGCCGCCGCACGCACCCGCCGACGGGCAAGCCACGCGTTCCAGCACGTCGAGGGCCTTATCAGACAGTTGGTTGTTCTGGTGTTTGCCAACCGCTTCGAACATGTCCTGCACGGTTAGATCGCGGTTCAGAAACTCTTCTGGCACCTCTTCGACCTTGGGCGCTTTGCCCGGCAGGATCGACCCGCCATAGATAAAGACGGACGGCACGTTCAGACGTACCATAGCCATCATCATACCCGGTAAGGATTTGTCGCAGCCCGCAAGCCCGACAATCGCGTCATAGCAGTGACCGCGCATGGTCAGCTCGACGGTATCGGCAATCGCTTCACGGGAAGGGAGTGACGACCGCATGCCCTCGTGTCCCATGGCGATCCCATCGGTCACAGTGATCGTGGTGAACTCCCGTGGGGTGCCAGAGGCTTCTTTGACACCCATCTTCACCGCTTGCGCCTGACGGTTCAAAGCGATGTTACAAGGTGCCGCTTCATTCCAGCACGTGGCGACCCCGACCAGCGGCTGATGGATCTCTTCCTCGGTCATGCCCATCGCGTAATAGTAAGACCGATGCGGCGCGCGCTCGGGCCCTTCGGTCACATGACGGCTGGGCAGCTTGGATTTGTCGAATTTGCGCTTGAGCATGGAAACCTCCCGGAAAAGTCGTTCTTACTGGCAATAGCGGGGCGCATTTCCTCCCGCAAGTCAGAACGCCAGTCGATCTGGATGGAAATCATAGGCTTATGTCGGTGCGAGACCAGCCCAGTCCGCTATGATGCTGCAAGACCGAAGGGTGACGGAAAGGATCGCGACATGCCGCCAATACCAACCGAGCTGATGGGTGATCTCTGGCCGCAGGCTCTGCCCGGCGCGGAGGGCGCTGACTACGGAACTGTGTCGCTGCGCCCTTTGGGTCGGTTCCCTGTGCGAAGCCTGCAAACCTTTACGCTAACTTACACAGTGGGCGAATTTGGCCTGGACGACACCGGCGCGATCAAGATCGTCCAGCGCTGGACAAACGATGGTGGTGCGCTCCAAACTTCTGACCCGACCGCGATCAATTTCGTGACGGCGACCGCGTCAAACGGGGTGACCCTGGATGTTGTCGCGGAAACCTACCCGCATCAGCGTCCGTGGTATAACGGTTTGCGCATCACGGTGCGGCGTGGGTTCATGCGCCCGGGCGATACAATTTCCGTGATCTATGGAGATCGCTCGCAAGGCTCGCCGGGGTTGCGACTGCAAAGCTTTTGCGAGAGCGCCTTCGAATTCAAAACGCTTGCCGATCCTTGCGCTACCGGCGTCTTTATTCCGGTAGCGTCACCCCACATCGAAATCGTTGCTGGCCCTCCTGAGAGTTGGGTGCTGACCGCACCCACTTTGCGGCGTCCGGGTGAGGAGTTTTCACTAGGCATCCGGGCCGAGGATCACTGGGGCAACGCCACCGGCGATCATAAAGGCGAGTTAATCATCACCGCTGACAAACCGGTCGAAGGACTGCCCACACACCTTCCTTTCCCCACAGGTCAACGCGGCGTGACCATTTCAAGATTGACCGCAAGTGAAGGCCCCGTGCGTTTCGAGCTTTTCACCAAAAGCGGTACAAAACTGGCAAACTCGAACCCGATGGTAGTTCAAAACGGGCGCTTCGCCGGCTACTGGGGTGATTTGCACGGGCAGAGTGGTGAAACCGTCGGTATCAACCCGATGCACGAATACCTCGAGTTTGCCCGCGATGTCGCACATCTGGACGTGACGAGCCACCAAGCCAACGATTTCCATTTGACCAATGCGTTTTGGGGCCACATCAACGATCTTACAGCAGAATTTAATGAAGATGGTCGCTTTACCGTTTTCCCCGGGTACGAATGGTCGGCGAACACGCCCCTTGGTGGCGATCACAACGTGTTTTTTCGCAATGAAGGACGGCAGATCGTGAGGTCGTCACATGCGCTGTTAAAGGATCGCTCGGATCTTGAAACGGGCGCGCATGATCTGGCTGGCCTCTTCACATCGCTCCAAAATGAGGATGTCATCCTGTTTGCTCACGTTGGCGGACGCCCGGCTGACATCACGCGCGCGGAAGACGCTCGATTGCGCACAGCGGTTGAGGTGCATTCTGACTGGGGAACATTTGAGTGGATCCTGACTGACGCGTTTGACCAAGGCTATCGTGTCGGCTTGGTCTGCAACAGTGACGGTCACAAGGGTGCGCCGGGCGCGTGCTATCCCGGCGCATCAGAGTTTGGGGCCTATAGCGGGTTGACCTGCTTTCTCGCGCCGGAATTGACGCGAGATGCGATTTTCTCCTGCCTGCGCCGCCGCCATCATTATGGTACAACCGGCGCCCGCATGCATCTTGATGTCTCAGTAGATCTGGGGATGGATGGTTCGGTGTATCCCGTTGATCCTCGGGTTTCGGAAACTCCACCAGTTGCGCAAAAGCGCGCGATCATGGGGGATATTGCGAAGACGGCCAGAGCGAGCGTTTCGGCCCGTGTTGAGGTGCACGCGATGTCGCCCATCCTTCAGATTGATGTTCTGAATGGCGCACAGGTGGTTTCAACACACCGACCGTTTACCGAGACGGATTTGGGCAGTCGGGTGCGTATTACTTGGCAGGGCGCGGAATATCGGGGCCGCGGTAGGCAAACACATTGGAACGGTCAGATCAGAGTTGAAGGCGCCGAGATTACGCGCTTCGAGCGGTTTAATCATTGGAACCATGATCGTCTTTTCGAACAGGCCGGAGAACCGGAGGTGACCTATGACGTTGTTACCACCGGAAACTATGTGGGTTGCGATCTCTGGCTCACGGATGAGGCAGCAAGACTCAAGGTTCAATGTGATCTTGCGTCCATCGACACTCCATTGAGTGACATCCCTATTGAAGGATCTCGAACCGATTGCGGTGGATTGGACCGCAACGTCACGTTCACCCGCCTGCCCGAGAAGTTGGACGTCCGTCATATGGTCATTGAAATACCGGTCGCACTGACCTCTAACCGCGACAATCCGATCTGGGTCCGCGTGAAAACCGAAGATGGGCACACCGCTTGGTCCAGTCCGGTTTATTTGATTCCAACGTAACCGCTGTGCAGAAATTGCGACGGCGCTCTGCGCCCGCGCGCCTTGCAATATCGCGTCCGTACGCTTTAGTTAACTGTCACATCGCCTCACGCAAAAACTTCTCCGACAGCATGGGCTGCCGGCCTTCATAGGCAGAACATGGAACGCACCCTTTTTGCATTCATTTGGAAGTATTCAACGCGACAGCAGCTCGTTCTGTTGTTGGTCACTGTTCTGTCTTTCCCGTTTCTCTATGCGTCGCTTGAACTACCCAAACGCATCATCAACGATGCCATCGGGGCGGAACAAGAGACTATCGATCTGTTCGGATTTACCTTCACGCAGGTCGAATACCTCTTGGTTTTGTGTTGCGCGTTTTTGTGCGCAGTCTTGGCCAGCGGCCTGATGAAAATGCGCATCAACACGATGAAAGGCGTGTTGGCTGAACGCATGTTGCGCAGGTTCCGTTATCAACTGCTCAGTCGCATGATGCGGTTCCCAAAACCCTATTTCCGCTCAACCAGTCAAGGTGAGCTTGTCTCGATGGTTACGTCCGAAGCCGAGCCCATGGGCGGTTTGATGGGCGACGCGGTCGCACAGCCCGTGTTCCAGGCGGGTCAGATGCTTACCATCCTGACCTTCCTCTTTATGCAAAGCGTTTGGTTCGGTTTGGCGGCAATCGCGCTGATCCCGCTGCAAGCCTGGCTGATCCCGATGCTGCAACGCCAGATCAACCAGCTGAACAAGAAGCGGATCGTTCAAGTGCGCCATCTGGCATCCGAAATCGGAGAGACGGCCGCCGGGATTGGAGATCTGCGCGTGAATGGTGGGTGGCGATATCGCTTGGCTGAGTATTCCAGCCGGCTGGGTCGGTTGTTTGAGATCCGCTTTCAGATCTATCAGAAAAAATTCTTTATGAAGTTTCTCAACAACTTCATCACTCAGCTCACACCGTTCTTTTTCTATTCTGTCGGCGGGTATCTCGCCATTCGCGGCGAGATTACGGTAGGTGCTTTGGTTGCCGCTCTGGCCGCATACAAGGACATCGCAAGCCCGTGGAAAGAGCTACTGATGTATTACAATCAGGTGCAAGACATGTCGTTGCGCTGGGAGATCGTGACCGAACGGTTCCAACCAAGGGGCATGATAGATGAAAGCCTCTTTGACGGAGATCCCGATGACATTCCGCATTTGCGCGGGAATATCGAGATCAGGGATGTCACGATTAGGGATCAGGATGGAAACACCATTCTGGAAGACATCAATCTGGACATTCCTGCCGGCGCCCGCGTCGCCATTCAGAGTTCAAGTCCAATTGAACGCACGGCGTTCGCCGATCTTCTCACGCGCGAGGTCATACCTGCGCGGGGCAGCGTTACGATCGGCGAGCATCCACTCAACAGCCTCCACCAAAGGGTTTTGGCGGCGCGTATTGGGTACGCGCATTCGCGGCCTTATCTGTTCGATGGTCCACTTGGTGACAATCTGCTGATGTCTTTGCGGATGAAACCCCGTGACGGGCAGCCGAAGGGAAACAAGCGTGACGTTTCCGAAGCCAAGCGCACGGGCAATAGCGTAGACTCGCTTTCGGCCGAGTGGTTGGATCCGGGTCTCGCTGAGCTCACATCCGAAGAAGACATTCGCGACTGGTGGTTTCAGCTTGTGCAGGCGATGGGCGTGGATGACGCGATGGTGGAGCGATCCTTGCGCAGCCAGTTCGACCCCGAGACACATCCCAAGTTGGCGAAAACACTGGTTGATCTCAGGCCCGAGGTGCAAAAGCGCCTTGTCGAAGAGGGTTTGCATGACGTTGTTCGCCGTTTTGATCCTGATGCGTTCAACCCCTTGGTGCCCTTGGGCGGCAACCTTCTTTATGCCGCGCCCCGGCGTGCAATCTCGCAAGAGACGTTGGCGGGTGAGCGTCACTTCATCAACATGGTCCATGAAATTGGCATGGCGAACGATGCCCGCGAGATTGCTTTGGGTGTGATGCAAACCCTGAGGCAAACTTTTGGTCAGGATGGAACGGATCACCCACTTTTCCGGCAGTTGGGTATCGATGAGGAAACCTATATTCGCCTGTCCTACATCGCCCAAAAGCAAGAAAAGGAAGGTAATGAGGCCCTAACAGACGAAGAAGAGGCGCTGCTTTTGACCGTGCCGTTCCTTCTGACCGCTGAGCAGATTGGGCCCAGTTTTCCGCAAGAGTTCAAAGAAAAGATCGTTCAGATCCGCAAAACCAAGTCGCACGAGCTGCGTGAGCTCATGGGCGATCTGTTCGTCCCTATCAAAGAAGACACATATCTGCCGCGCCTGACCGCCATGGAGAACATGCTGTTTGGACGTGTATCGGCGACCGCGGGCGCGCGGGCCGAACAGATCGAGCAAGTCCTGAAAACCCTAATCGACGAACATGGGATCCGACGTGCAATGGCGGAGGTGATTTACTCCATGCCGTCCGGTTTGGGAGGTGCGAAACTGCCCACCGTTATTCAAGAGCGGGTTGCCTTCAGCCGAGCGTCTATCAAACGTCCTGATATCCTTATCCTGGACAAAGCATTGGCCAGTCACGACACCAAAAGCCGGGCAAAAACTCGTGTGCGTCTGCGCGAGCTGTTACCCCAGACGACGATGATCTTCATGGAAGATCGATTTGCAAGTCCGGACAATTACGATCTGTTTGTGGAGGTCAAAGATGGCCGGATCGACGGTGTGTCGGTTGGCCAACCGCAGTTCCCGGACGGGCCTGGGGCAGCGGATTTGCGGAAAAAGCAACGATTGATTGCCCAGACCGAACTTTTCGGCGGGTTGGACACACGCAATCAACGTCTACTTGCCTTTACCGCGCAATGGTTCGAGGCCGAGAAAGGCCGCGTGATTTTTCGCGAAGATGAGCGCGCTGACGCGATTTATTTGTGTCTTGAGGGGCGTGCCGAAATGCATTGGCCTGAGAATGAGCTTGGAGATCGTCCCATTGCCTCGATCGAGCCGGGACGGGTGATCGGAGATCTGGCCATCATCCTAAACGAACCTCGCCAGTTGCGGTTGATCGCTGTGACCGACACCAAGTGGCTGCGCATTGGAGCAGACGAATTCAGAGCCGTCATGGAGAGCGATCCCGAAGTATCACGCATGTTGTTGACCACTGTCGCCAGCCACTTGACCGGTGCAGCCGAGCTTTTGCGTCACGCCAAGCTGGATGACGTGGGTGATTCAACCAAGGCTCTGGATCAGACCACAGAAGATGAGTTGAGACACTGACGTGAACCTGCGTCGCGCCTACATCCCTCATGAGATTTTGGTGGGTCCGGCTCGGGCACGGGCCGAGCTTTGGCGCATCTTTGTGGGATGCGGATTGATCTTTGCGACGGCGATGCTGCTTAGTTCGTTGGCGAGTTTCCTGATGTGGTTTGTTCTGCAGCCTGAAGGACAAGAAATTGGTGATGCCCGCCTGGGTCAAACACCGCTGTCGCTGCTTTTTCTGTTGGGTGGCTTCATCTTTTTGACCATTGGGACTGCGGTTACGGTCAGAACGCTGCATGATCGATCACTCTTGAGCGTGTTAGGTGTGCCGAAGGCCGCTGTTCGGGACTTCTTGTCGGTATTTCGCGCCTTGGTCGTCCTGGCCATCGTGGTTGCCGTGTTACCGCCATATGATTTGGGTGCACCGCTGACGCCGAACCTCGCGGTGGGGAGTTGGTTGTTACTTTTGCCCTTTTCTATGTTGGCCTTGCTCATCCAGACCAGTGCCGAAGAGATCGTGTTTCGAGGGTACCTTCAACAACAACTGGCAGCACGGTTTTCCTCGCCTTGGATTTGGATTTGCGTCCCCGCAGCGTTGTTTTCCTTTGGTCATTACTTACCGGCCGAAGCAGGCAACAACGCCATCTTTGTTGCCGCTTGGGCCGGCCTTTTCGGTGTTCTAATGGCGGATCTGACAGCGCGGGCGGGAAACCTTGGTCCCGCCATTGCCGTTCACTTCGCCAATAATCTGTCTGCCATCGTGTTAATATCGTTACCCGACAGCTTGAGCGGGCTCTCGTTGTACACGATCGACATTGCGCTTTCGGATAGAGAAGCCCTTGTAACGTGGCTTCCGATCGATTTTGGGATGATGATCCTGATGTGGCTGACTGCGCGGCTGGTCATTCGCCGCTGATTGCATTTCATCAACAAGGCGCTTATTTCACGGCCAAGTTAGTGCGCGAAAGGTGTGGGCTATGAACTGGATCACCAATTACGTCCGGCCAAGGATCAATTCGATCTTCTCGCGTCGTGAGACACCAGAGAACCTTTGGCAAAAGTGCGATAACTGCGGCACGATGCTGTTTCACCGCGAATTGTCAGAAAATCTGAATGTCTGCACCAATTGCGGGCACCATATGGCGATCACCCCGCGCGAGCGCTTTCTTGCGTTGTTCGATGGGGGTATTTTTACTGAAGTCACAGTTCCGGAGCCGGTCGCGGACCCTCTGTCTTTCAGAGATCAGAAAAAATACCCCGACCGGATGAAGTCCGCTCAGAAAAGCACGGGTGAAGCCGAAGCGATGCTTGTGGCATCGGGTGAGATTGGCCGAACGCCGATCGTTGCAGCGGGCCAGGATTTCTCGTTCATGGGCGGGTCCATGGGCATGTATGTCGGCAACGCGATCATCGCGGCCGCCGAACGCGCCGTGGCCACCAAACGCCCCTTGATCCTTTTCTCCGCCGCCGGTGGCGCGCGGATGCAGGAAGGTATCCTTGGCCTGATGCAGATGCCGCGCACAACCATTGCTGTGCAGATGCTGAAAGAAGCGGGCCTGCCTT
>CAYODE010000090.1:0-15318 GCA_964402685.1 uncultured Aestuariivita sp.
TCCGCTGCGGATGACTTCACCCGCCCGTTTCAAGAGGCCATGACCGCGTGGTGCTGGGGCTTCGGATGGGGTGACGACGTGATCGACGCCAAGACGCGGTCGATGATGAACCTGTCGATGATCGGCGCGTTGGGCAAAATGCAGGAGTGGGAACTGCATTGCCGGGGCGCGATCAACAATGGCGTCACCAAAGAAGAAATTCGCGCCATCGTCCATGTGATCGCGATCTATTGCGGTGTGCCGCAAGGGCTGGAATGCTTCCGCGCTGCGCGCAAAGTGCTTGAAGCGGAAGGCCTGCTGTAAGCAGCCTGCGCGTCAGGGGAAATCAAACCGTTGAGCCATGTCCAGCATGCGCGCGGAAAAGCCCCATTCATTGTCGTACCAGCCAAAGACGCGTAGCTGTTTATCCGCGCTTCGTTTGGTTTCAGGTAGTGCCAAGATGACGGATTCAGGTCGCGCACGCAGATCAGACGACACATTTGGCCATTCGGTCCAGCCCATCACAGGTGATGCATCTGCAATGGCTTTCAGTGCCTCTTGCGGGTCGCCTTCCGGCAGGTTGCGTGCTTGCAGCACTATATCGACCGCGGACACGCTGGCCGTCGGGACCCGCACAGCAGCGCCGGTGATGCGCCCCGCCAGATGCGGGAGCAACTCGTCAATCAACTGCGTTGCGCTGGTTGTTGTCGGAACCATCGACAAAGCTCCTGCCCGGCTCCGCGCAAGGTCCCCACGCGGCGCATCGATCATCGGCTGACTGCCAGTGTAACAGTGGATCGTTGTCATATGCGCTGCTTCGATCCCCCAGGCATCGTCCATGGCTTTCATCAGCGGGGCCAGGGCATTGGTTGTGCACGACGCGTTCGATACGATCTTGCGCCCCGCCATGTCCTCTTCGTTTGCGCCCAGAACAACCGTGACATCAGCAGCGGGCGACGGGCCCGAGATCAGCACAGCCTTCGCGCCTTGCCTCAACCCAGTCTCGGCCCAAGCGCGTGTTTTGGCCTTGCCTGTGCACTCCATCAACAGATCGATATCGCTCAGATCGACGTCCAGATCCGGGGACCGCGTGAACGGAATGCGTGTGCCGTTCAAGATCAACGCACTGTTGTCCATTTCTACCGTTCCCGGAAACGGGCCGAACACGCTGTCGAAACTCAGCAGATAAGCAATAGTTTCAAGCGGAGCGATATCGTTGAGGTGCTTGATTTGAAAAGGGCTTTCGGAGCCTTGCATCGCGACCTGGCGCAATATGGTACGCCCGATACGGCCCAATCCATTGATGGCCAGTGTGATCGTGTCAGACATGTCAGACCTCCCACAGAAAATGGGCAGACCTTCATCGGTCTGCCCACTCATAATTAGGTAAACAGTTTTGACCTGTACAGGGCCAGTTTTGCCCGATCAAAAGTCCACTTGGGTTGCGACACCCTTGGTCTTGGCCAGATCAACCGCGACCCGCGCGACGGCCAAGTCCTGTAAACCGACGCCGGTTCCATCAAACAGAGTGATTTCATCGGCACTGCTTCGGCCCGTGTGATCACCATTGATGACAGCGCCAATCTCGGTGATCTGATCTTCGGTCAATGACCCATTTGCGATCGCGTGCTGTGCTTCGCCGATGGTGATGGATTGCGCAATCTCATCTGTGAACACCGTTGCGCGCGCCAAGAGCGAGGCCTCAACCTCTTGCTTGCCCTTTGTGTCCGTGCCCATGCAGGCAATATGTGTGCCGGGTTTCACATGCGCGTCCAGCAAAGACGGCGCAAAAGACGATGTGATCGAGATGATGACGTCCGATTGCGCGCCAAGCTCCTCAAGCGAGACGGCCTCGAACGGCAAGCCAAGTTCTTTGGCCGTATCTTCCAAACGGGACAGCATTTCAGGGTGGTAGTTCCAGCCGACTACCTTTTCGAAATCACGCTGAGCTGCCGCTGCGCGCATCTGAAAGGCGGATTGATGCCCTGCGCCGATCATCCCAAGAACCTTTGCATCTGAACGCGCCAAATGCTTGATTGACACGGCAGAGGCCGCGGCCGTGCGTAGCGCCGTCAGAAGATTGCCGCCAACCAGCGCTTTGACCTTACCGGAATCGGCATCAAACAGGATGACCGTTGACTGGTGGTTGGTCAGTCCCTTCGCCTCGTTCCCGGGCCAATAGCCACCGGACTTCAGGCCCAGCGCGAGGCTCTCGCGATCAAAGCCCGACTTGAACCCGTACAAGGCATCGGCATGGCCAATCGCTTCGCGGATGACCGGGAAGTTATAGGCCGATTTGCGGGACATCGCGGCAAAGGTCGCTTCGACCGCGTCAAACGCGATTTCGGGTGTGATCAGTCCTGCGATTTCCCCTTCCGGCACAATGGTGACGGCGGTATCGGTCATGGTTGCGTCCAGTCCCATTAGTATGCCCGCCCGCGTGCAGATACCGGCCAAACGGTTTCTACTTTGCCGTTCCGTACACCCACATACCAGTCGTGGACATTGCAGGTTGGGTCACAGTGGCCCGGCACCAGTTTCAGCTTGTCGTTCACCTTCAGGACGCCATCGGGGTCTGCCACCACACCATGTTCGTCCGAGCATTTGACGTATTCCACGTCGTCGCGGCCATAGACCACCGGCAGGCCACTGTCGACGGACTGCGCTTTCAGACCAGCGTCCACGATGGCTTTGTCCGCTTTGGCATGGCTCATGACCGAGGCCACAAGGAACAATGCGTTTTCCCATTCGCCCTGGTCGATACGCTTGCCATCTTTGTCGAGGATGCGGCCGTAGTCCGCATCCATGAAGGCATAGGACCCGCATTGCAGCTCGTTATAGACGCCCGAGTTGCTTTCGAAATAGTAGGAACCCGTTCCGCCACCGCCGACGATGTCGCATTCAATCCCATCCGCTTTCAGCGTGTCGACCGCGTCTTTCACCATGGCTACGGCGATTGCAATTTTTTCTTTGCGATCTTCATAGCTGTCCATGTGCTGCATGGCGCCTTGGTAAGCTTGGATGCCGGCAAACTTCAGACCTTCGGCAGCGTCGATGGCTTTCGCGATTTCGACAACCTCTGGGGTTGTGGTCACACCGCACCGGCCTGCGCCGCAGTCGATCTCAACCAGGCATTCGATTTGTGTGCCATGCTTTTGCGCCGCCGCTGACAAGTCCGCCACATTGGTCAGATCATCCACGCAGCAGATGGTGCGTGCGCCCAGCTTCGGCATACGTGCCAACCGGTCGATCTTGGCAGGGTCACGGACCTGGTTTGACACCAGTACGTCCTTAATGCCGCCGCGAGCAAACACCTCGGCTTCCGACACTTTTTGACAGCAGACACCGCAGGCACCACCGAGTTCGACCTGGAGTTTGGCGACATCAACCGACTTGTGCATCTTGCCATGCACGCGGTGGCGCATGCCGTGGGCTTTCGCGTAGTCGCCCATTTTCTTGATGTTGCGCTCCAACGCGTCCAGATCCAACACCAATGCCGGTGTCTGGATGTCCGCCTCATCCATGCCAGGCAGGGCCGGGATGTCGTAGCCAACTTCGTATTGCTCAAGATCTGTAAGGTCTTTCATGTACTCGCTCCCATGTCTGTTGGGGCGGCGGGACCCATCCCGCCTTTGGGTTAGGGAAAGGCGGTTTATCCCGCCATCCAAGGCAATTTCGCCAGGTCTACGTTGCCGCCGGTGATGATCACGCCCACGCGCTTTCCTTTGAACCGATCTTTGTTCTTCAGGATGGTGGCCAAGGGCACAGCGCAGGACGGCTCCATAACGATCTTCATGCGCTGCCACGTGAGTTTCATCGCATCGATGATTTCTTGCTCGGATGCCGTCAGAATGTCGGTCACATGATTAGACACGAAGTGCCACGTGAGCTCCTTCAACGGCACCTTAAGGCCATCTGCAATCGTTTGAGGTGCGTCGTCTGCAATGATGTGGCCGGCTTTGAAACTGCGATACGCGTCATCGGCCTGTTCCGGCTCTGAGGCGATGATTTCGACCTCTGGAGCCATGTGGCTCAGCGTCAGGCAAGTGCCTGAAATCATGCCACCGCCACCGATCGGGGCGACCATCATATCGACGCCGCCCGTCTGCTCCAAAAATTCACGTGAACAGGTACCCTGTCCTGCGATGACGCGCGGATCGTTGTATGGGTGCACAAATTCTGCACCCGTCTTTGCCTGCACTTCTGCAAATACTTCTTCGCGCGATGACGTCGAGGGCTCACATTCCGTGATGATCCCACCATAGCCGCGCACAGCGGCTTTCTTTGCCTCAGGTGCGGTGCGTGGCATCACCACGTGACACGGGATGCCACGGCGACCCGCCGCATAACTCAATGACAACGCGTGGTTTCCGGATGAATGCGTTGCGACTCCTTTTTCGGCGATGTCATCAGACAGTCCAAAGACAGCGTTCGATGCCCCGCGCACCTTGAATGCGCCAGCCTTTTGGAAGTTCTCGCACTTAAAGAACAGTTCGGCGCCGACGAGATCGTTGAAGTAGGACGATGTCAGAACCGGCGTGCGATGGATATGTGGCTTGATGCGCTCATGCGCATCCAGCATGTCCTGAAACGTTGGAACGTTGAGAGAAGTCATATCTTTCATTGGGCGGCCATCCTCTGTGAGGTGTTTCCGTGACGATAGATTTCCTGTGCGGCAGCAACACCGGATCCCAGTTGGATTGGAAGACCCAGATCCGCCATCACCATTTCAGCAGTCGCGATGCCCGACAGGGCCATGGCGTCCGTCATGGAGCCCAGATGGCCGATACGGAATACTTTGCCCGCCACGTCACCCAAGCCGGTGCCAAAGGCCATGCCATAGTCCCGTGCGGCCCGTGTGACGATATCGGAGGCGTTGAAACCCTCTGGTGTGCGGATCGCTGTAACCGTGTTGGAGTAAACGTCAGGTGAGGTAGCGCAGGGGCGCATACCCCAGGCAAAGGTTGCTGCGCGTACACCTTCAGCGATGCGGGCATGGCGGGCAAACACGTTGTCGAGCCCTTCGTCCAACAGCATCTCGGTCGCGAGCTTCAGGCCGTTCATTAGTCCCACAGCTGGCGTGTACGGGTAGGCGTTAGCGCCGTAGCCCGTGCGCATATCATCGATAGACCAGAACGTGCGAGGAAGGGTGTTCGACTTAGAAGCTGCAAGCGCTTTCTCAGAAAAACCGACAATCGCGAGCCCGGCAGGGAGCATAAATCCTTTTTGTGAACCGGTGACGGCGACGTCCACACCCCAGGCATCAAACTCGAAATCCATTGAGCCGATCGAGCTGACACCATCGACATAGAGCAACGCACCATGGCCGGCTGCATCCATTGCTGCGCGGAGACCAGCAACATCTGACACCACACCTGTGGCCGTTTCGTTATGCGTGGCCAATACAGCTTTTATTTTACCGTCGGTGTCGTTGCGCAGGATCTCTTCAAACTGCGCGACAGGAAGGCCATTGCCCCACTCCACATCCACGACGTGAACGTCCAAGCCGAAGCGTTGACACATATCGATCCACTTGTGGCTGAACATGCCATTCCGAGCTGCGAGGACGCCGTCGCCGGGGTTCAGCGTGTTCGTCAGAGCCGCTTCCCAGCCGCCGGTGCCAGACGCGGGGAAGATGAAGGTTTCACACTGTTCCTGTTTCATGACGGCACGCACACCTTCCAGTGCAGGGTGCAAAATCGTAGCAAATAGCGGCGACCGATGGTCGATCGTCGGCATGTCACACGCTTTGCGGATGACTTCCGGGATGTTAGTCGGGCCTGGAATAAATACCGGGTTTTGAAAACTCATTGCGTCCTCCCTCGCTTGGGTTGACGCTTTATCTCTTGTTCACTTCTGGTTCTCAATTTTTTTGAAAAAGTTTTTCAAAAACGATCTCCGATGAAAAAACGCTTGATTTCAGTAGTTTGTTTTTTTCACAATGTGAAAGATTTTTTCAGAATGGAAATTCGATGCAAGACAAACCTCCCCTGAACACAGAATCGCGCCGGGCGCGGGGCCGTCCTCGGGACTGGCATGACAAGACTGCACAGAACACGATCAAATCCTTGGATCGCGCGCTCGAAGTCTTGGAAACCCTGTCGGACATGCAGGGTGCGACACTATCTGAATTGGCGAGCGAAGCGGATCAATCGCCCGCGACAGTCTATCGGGTATTGGTTACGATGGAAGGTCGCGGCATGGTCGAATTCAATCCGGCCGATCAGGTTTGGAACATTGGCCCGCGTGCGTTTCTAATCGGATCAAAATTCCTGCGTCGCACCAATCTTGTGGAGCGGGCGCGACCTATTCTGCGGCGGCTCATGCAGACAACTGGCGAGACCGCAAATCTGGGAATCGAACGCGCAGGGCAGGTCTTATTCCTCAGTCAGGTTGAAACGCATTTTTCGATCCGGGCGTTTTTTCCACCAGGCACGCTATCTCCCATGCATTCATCAGGCATCGGCAAAGCGCTGATGGCACAACTTAGCGATTCACGGTTAGACAGCATTCTGTCCGAGCATGGGTTGGACAGCTTCACACCATTCACACTGACAGAGCCTGATCGACTGCGCGCCGACCTGTCGGCGACGCGAACGCGCGGTTATTCCATCGACTCCGAAGAGCGCAACGAAGGTATGAAATGTGTTGCCGCACCTGTCTTTGACGCACTGGGCGACGTGGTTGCCGGGATATCTGTGTCAGGTCCATCCAGTCGTATTCATGACGACATGATCCCGGATCTGGGTGCAGAAGTGGCCCAAGCCGCCGCCGAGCTTTCGCGGGCGATCGGTGCCGATCAATAACTGAGTTCTGCTGCGGAAGGACTTGCAAACCACCAGCTTTTGCTGCCCCATCCCGGCGACACTTGGGGGTTTGCATGGCAAAAGCAAAAAACATCCTGTTCATCATGTTTGATCAACTCCGCTGGGATTACCTCAGCTGCTATGGTCACCCGTTCTTGGAAACGCCGCACATTGATCGGCTTGCCGGAATGGGTGTGCGTTTTACTCGATCTTACATCCAGTCTCCGATTTGCGGTGCCTCGCGGATGTCGACATACACGGGACGTTACGTGCACTCCCATGGTGCTTCATGGAACAACATCCCTCTCAAAGTGGGGGAGATGACCATGGGTGATCATCTGCGCAAGGCCGGGATGGACTGCTGGCTTGTCGGAAAAACACACATGGCTGCAGATGCGGAGGGGATGGCACGGCTGGGTCTGGAGCCGGACAGCGTGATCGGCGCGCGTGTCGCCGAGTGTGGCTTTGATGTTTTTGAGCGCGATGATGGCATGCTGCCACAAGGGCCTGATGGGTCTTACGACCCAGATGGCGCAAAAGCGTACAATGCGTATCTGCAGGACAAAGGCTACGACAGCGACAACCCTTGGCACGACTTTGCCAATTCGGCACTGGATGAGGACGGCAACGTACTGTCCGGTTGGTTTCTGAAGAACTCACCACTTGCCGCAAATATCGAAGAAAGCGACAGCGAAACGCCTTACATGACGAGACGCGGCATCGAGTTCATTGAACAAGCTGGCGACGCTCCATGGTGCCTGCACCTGAGCTACATCAAACCGCACTGGCCATACATTGTGCCAGAACCCTACTGCGATATGTACGGGCCCAACCAGGTTCTACCGCCGGTCCGATCACAGGCAGAATTCGACAATGCGCACCCTGTTCTGAAAGCGTTCATGACGACCAAAATCGGGGAGAGCTTTTCACAGCCGCATGTGCGTGAGGCGGTCATCCCGGCCTATATGGGCCTGATCAAACAATGCGACGATCAGATGGGCGTTTTGTTCAACTGGCTCGAAGAGACCGGTCGGATGGAGGACACCATGATTGTTTTGACCTCGGATCACGGGGATTTCTTGGGCGATCACTGGATGGGGGAAAAGACGTTTTTTCACGATGCATCCACCAAAGTACCGTTAATCATCTATGATCCGTCGCCCGAAGCCGATACGACCCGTGGGACGACCTGCGATGCCCTAGTTGAATCCATCGACCTTGCCCCGACCTTTGCCGAAATCGCAGGCGCTGAACCATCCAAGCATATTCTGGAAGGCGAAAGCCTGTTGCCCATCCTGTATGGACAGAGATCGGATACAGAACGCGATTTTGTCATCTGTGAGTATGACTATGCCGGCTCGCCCCTGGTAGCACGGCTGAACACGAGCGTGCGCGAGGCGATCATGTTCATGGTGGCGGATAATGACTGGAAATTAATCCACTGCGAGGGTGGGTACCGACCGATTTTGTTTGATCTCACAAACGATCCGGAAGAACTGGTGGATCTGGGTGAAAGCCCCGATCATCAGGACGTCATCGCAGCGATGTACGACAAGCTATTCGCTTGGGCGCGCCGACCCTCTCAACGCACCACAAGATCGGAGGCTCAATTGACGGCGATGCGTGGAAAGTCCAGCCGTACGGGCATCGTGCTTGGCGCGTATGACGAAACTGACACACCTTTGGATTTCACAGTCAAGTATCGGGAGCGCAAAGCGCCTCATTGGCGCGAACGTCACGGTAATCCGGTGCAAGCGCGAGAAGACTAGCGGCCTTCATCCAAAGACAGACCCCGGATATGAATGTAGCCGAAGTCAGCTCCATGCCCTAGCGATCCGGTGAATGACACACTGCTTCTATATTGTGTCCGTCCGGATCAAGCACGAACGCCGCATAATACTCGGAATGGTAATGCGGACGTAAGCCTGGTGCTCCGTTATCCGTTCCACCGGCACGCAGCGCTGCGGTGTGGAATGCATCCACTACACCCGTGCTTTCTGCCTGAAAGGCAATATGCATTAACCCTGTTGTTGCCCGTTCTTCGGCTAGCCAAAACCACGGTCGATCATCGCCATAGCCGGTCACACGTACGCCATCAGAATGCTCTTGCGGAACGTCGAACAAGCGCCGGACGCCCAGAGGCGCCAGGACCATGTCATAAAAGCGGGTTGATCGATCGAAATCCACTACGCCAAACGTCATATGATCAATCACTTGATATCCTCGCGTCTTTGGAGCGTTGCCGCCGCGTGCGGAAACCGTGCCAGTTGAAAATGTGACACTTTCTTTTGCGAGCCTCAATCCAGATCAGAATTGGACGGTCAACGGAGGCGCGGGAACTCGCAAACCTGAATTCTGGCAAATATGCCCGCGGTCCGGTTCTGCGCCAGAGACCTAATTTAGAAGAACGGCGGCCCCATCCAGACCTGACGGGCAGTTTCAAACAACGTTGCAAGACCATAGGCAGATTCTTGACACTGTTTTACCGCAGAGACGGCAGCAAACTGCCAATTCTGTGAGCGACACCGCAAATGACTACACTTGTTTCTTTAGTTGGGGCCACACTTTTGCCGCAATAGTAGAGTGAGGTAATGCTGTTATGATGCTCGGACTGGTCCTGATATCCATGTTTGTTGGCGGAATCGCAGCCGTCCTGTCATTGCTGACCAGTGGGTCATTTGTCTTGGCTTTGGTCGTCTTTATGAGCGCCGGCTCGTTGACGGTCTTCGTGCTCGCCGCAATCATTTTTCTTGTTGATTACCTTGGACGCAAGCTGGTCTCTGTCACAGGTAGATCCATGGGCGCTTGGACCGCGCAAAGCACAGCAAATCAGAAAATCTAAACAACGGTATCTGTCTTCGCAAAGGGGCAACGCGTTGGATCGACCCACTAGTCATCCACGCCGCCTGTGATGTCACGCGCTGATCAAACCGAAAACAGTACCTTAAGCGTGGTGGCAAGCAACACGGGTGGTTCCCACATAACGCAGTTCAGGCCGTTTCTGCTTGCAGACATCCGTCGCCAGCGGACAACGCGGATGAAAAGCGCATCCCGACGGTGGATTAATCGGATCCGGAATCTCCCCCTTCGGAGGTTCAATTTCTCGCCCGATGTGGTCCATGCGTGGCGCAGCATCGAGCAGCATTTGCGTGTAAGGATGCTTGGGGTCCGAGAACAACGCCTCCGGATCAGCTTCCTCCACCAGGCGGCCCAAATACAGGACACCAATAACGTCCGCCATATGTCGAACGACGGTCAGATCATGCGAAATGAATAGGTATGTTAGGCCCAGATCGTCCTTGAGATCCGACATTAGATTCAAAACTTGCGCCTGAACGGACACATCCAGTGCAGAGGTGGGCTCATCGCACACAATAAGCTTGGGGTTTGAGGCCAGCGCCCGCGCCACGCCGATCCGTTGTCGTTGCCCGCCCGAAAACTCATGCGGAAACTTCTGAGTGTCTTCCGCGGCAAGGCCAACCTGCTCGAGCAATTTCGCGGCAAGCCCAGTGGCATCCCCACCCCGCGCGACGACGGGTTCGGTAATGATGTCCCCCACTCGCCATCGCGGATTGAGCGACGCATAGGGATCCTGAAAGATCATCTGAATGTCTGACCGGATCCGATCCACTTCCTTGGCATCGCTTTCCGCAGCCAGGTTCACACCACGGATTTCGACCGCGCCCTCGGATGGCGGCAAAAGACCCACTAGCATTTTGCCGATTGTCGATTTTCCAGACCCGCTTTCGCCGACCAAAGCATAAACCGTGTTCTCTTCGACATCGAATGAGACATCAGAGACGGCCGTCAAAAACCGCTTTGGCTCATTCTCGAACATACGGTTCAGCCAGGGTTTGGACACATCGAAGATGCGGCTCAAACTGCGGATTGAGACCAAAGTTGTCATGCGCTCACCTCTTGCGTGACCGGGAACCAGCAAGCGGCGCGGCCTTGCCCGTCGGCAAGTGTTGGGCCCGGGTTTTGGCGGCACTTGGCGTCTGCCTTCGGGCAGCGCGGGTGAAATGCACAGCCATCCGGCAGACTGCCAAGCCGGGGCATCGCGCCAGGGATCTGACGCAACCGCGCTTTTCCAGCGGAGGCCATTGGCATCGATCCCACCAGACCATCGGTGTACGGGTGTCGCGGCGCATTCAGCACCTGCTCCACCGGACCAAGTTCGGCCAGACGACCGGCATACATGACCGCCACGCGATCTGCGGCTTCTGCAATCACGCCCATATCATGGGTGACAAGGATCACGGATGTGCCGCGGTCACGGCAGAGGCGTTTGAGCAATGCAATGATTTGTGCCTGCACCGAAACGTCCAAAGCCGTCGTTGGTTCGTCAGCTATCACCAGCGAAGGTTCAGCGCACAAGGCCAACGCAATCACCACCCGTTGCCGCATCCCGCCCGAAAACTCATGCGGATAGGAATTCAACCGCTCGGCGGCGGCGGGGATACCGACCTCTTCTAACGCCTGAAGCGCACGTGTCTTGGCCTCTGCCCGAGAGACGGGCAAATGCTCAAGAATGGTTTCCTCCAATTGATCCCCGATCTGTAAAAGCGGATTCAGAGAGGTCAAGGGATCCTGAAAGATCATTCCAATCTCTTTACCCCGCACCTTGCGCATCTGATCCCTGCGCATCCCGTCAATGCGCCGACCTTGCAACCAGATCTCCCCGCTAGCGATATGTGCCGGCCGGTCAAGAAGTCCGATAACTGCGTTCCCGGTCATTGATTTACCGGCGCCCGACTCCCCAACCACACCAAGGATTTCGCCCGGCGCGATGTCATAAGAGACGTCATCGACAGGACGCAAGACGGCGTGTCGTGTCGGTATCTCGACCACCAGGTTGCGTACGGACAGGACAGGTTCAGGCATCAAGACCTCTTGGTTTGCAGATATCGCGGTGCATCATCCAAGCTCCATCGTCGCGATGGTGCGCAGCAGTGCTCCGGGTTTGGGAGCCGCGCCGCGATACATCCGGGCTGTGTTAAACGCGACGGTCATGCCGTGCGCCTTACAAAAGTCCATGAGCGGCGCGCAATCATCGGGAACATCGATCATCACGTCTTTTGCATCAACCAATTGGATCAAGCCGCGGATTATCACTTCGGCGTCTTCAAGCGTTTCCGCGATGACCGGCCCAATCTTGTGTCCCGACTGGCAGGCGCGAATGGTTGCAAATCCGCACGGGGCCTCTCCCAAGACCAGCGTTTTGCGCGTGGCTGTATCTGCAATCCAGTTGCTCAAAAACGCCGGCTTGGAATACCCGTTCGCCTGGGCTTCTAGCTCGACCAGCGTTTCAAGATCAGAGCGTTCCGCGCTGCGCAGATCGCTCGACATCTGGCCATCCAAGACACCCAGGTATCGATAGGTCTGCCCTGTCAGATCGAAGCCGGATTTACGATAGTTTGCTTGCTGGTCAGGCACGCCATCCAAACCCACCACACGTTCGCCAGCATGCTGCAAAGCGTGTGTCCATAAACCGTAGCCAATCCCTTTGCCGCGGAATTCGGGCAGACACAGATAAAGCCCCAGGAACGCGAAATCCGATGAGTGATTGACTACGGAAATCGCCGCAGCGGCTCTGCCCTCAACTTCAGCCAGGAAGAACCCGCGCGGGTCAGTTTCCCAAATGGCTGCTGCGTCTTCCAAACCCGGATTCCAGCCTTCGGCCGCCGCCCAATCCAAAGCAATAGGCAGGTCGTCGCGCTGCATAGTCTTGAATTGAACCCCCGACATCATGGCCAAAGTCCTTGAACGTGGTCCTCCGGCAGAGTCGATCTGCTCAAAAAATGAACACACCGATCGGCCCGCTCACGTCTTTTATGCCGCATTGCAGCAATTTGGTCTCGCCACGCGCTGCAAAGACCTGCGAGGATAATGTCACCATGTGTCCGGGGGAGGGTTTCGTAAGAAGCGGGCCGCAACCAAAGGAGACACATTATGTGCCTGACCCCCGAAGCGCTTGCGCTGTTTTTGAACTTGATCGGCCACTCCATAGTCACGTCTACACCTGAACACATCACCATTCACGCCACCCAAGGAGACGTAGTTTGGGTCACCGCAGGCGAACACTGGTGTACGACAGGACCTGTCGACGACCGTCGGGCCCGGTTTGAATCTGACGAATAAGGGATCATCTCAGCCTCGGGTTCAGCGCGTCGCGCAACCAATCCCCCAAAAGGTTGACGGACAACGCCAGTGCCAGAAGAGTGCCTGCTGGAAACAGCAGGATCCACCATTCACCGGAGAACAAGAACCCCTGCCCGATCCGGATTAACGTTCCCAGTGACGGTTGCGTCGGCGGTGCGCCCACGCCCAGAAAACTGAGCGTTGCTTCGGCGATGATCGCCAAGGCAAGCGAGATGGTCGCGATAACCAAAACCGGCGACAAAACGTTGGGCAGAATGTGTTTGAGCATGATGGCAGGACCTGATCGGCCAATCATTTTCGCCGCTTGAACATATTCTTTATTTTTCTCGACCAAGGTGGCGCCCCGAACCACACGGGCAAACTGCACCCAATCCGACAGGCCAATGGCAACGATCAAAACCCAGATCGCCATCTGATCGCGATACTCAACCGGTGTGAAACCCTTAGCGATGCCAAAGATAAGCATAGCAACAAGGATCGATGGGAAGGTCAGCTGGATGTCGGCGACCCGCATGATCAACGTTTCGATCCACCCGCCGACATAGCCCGCGATCAATCCCAAAAGCACACCCAGCACCATGGCAAAAAGAACCGCCGCAAATCCCACAAACAGGGAAATACGCATGCCGTACAGGATCGTCGAAAACACATCCCGTCCCTGGTCGTCGGTGCCCAAAAAGAACGTATCCCCGGTAAACGCATTTGGTGTTGAGGGCGGTGTGAATCCGTTCATCAGGTTCAACGAGGCCGGATTGAATGGGTCATATGGCGCGATCAGCGGAGCGAAGACCGCGGATAGAACCAGGATCATTACGACAGTGAACGACACAATCGCCACCGGGGAGCGGCGGAACATATAGAAAAAATCCGACGCGAGAAACTCGGAGACCCGCGATCTGCGGACCGTTACAGATGCGGACGAGTGTTCTGTTGCGTCTGTCATCGCGTCATCCCCGTGCGGTCATGCCAGTCCGCAATGCTTTCTTCAGGGTATTCCTCGAAGGTTTTGTCGCCCGGGCCGACCTGTGGTTCAGCCCAGTTTGCACGCGACCCGAGCATCAGGTGCACGCGTTCCGGCGGCACTGGCAAATCGGTATCAATGGCTGATGCGTGTGGATGCAACAACTCGGGCCAATGGTCCGAGTAGCACCACAACGCGCTTCCACATGTTTTGCAGAAAGCTCGGTCCAGCGTACCGGTGGCGTTGTAGATTGTAATGTTCTCGCGGCCGCTCACGTCTAGAGTGTCGGCCTTCGCGCCAAGATTAATCGCGAACCCGCCCGCGCCAGCCGTTTTGCGGCAGATGTTGCAATAGCAAAGGTTAAACGGGCTGGGATGCGCACTCTCGACAGTGAAATGCACAGCACCGCAGTGGCAGGATCCTTCAAGTTGCATCAGTGCCTCCCATCCACGCGCAAGCGCGGGTCAATCGCGAAATAGAGCAGATCCACGATCAGGTTGATGGCCACGAACATCACTGAAATCAGCATCAAATAGGCAGCCATGACCGGGATATCGACGAACTGGACCGCGTTGATGAACAAAAGCCCAACGCCGGGCCATTGGAACACCGTCTCGGTAATGATCGCAAAGGCGATGATCGACCCCAGCTGAAGACCGGTCACGGTGATCACCGGTACCAACGTGTTCTTGATGGCGTGTCGGAAATTCACGGCACGCTCGCGCAAGCCACGCGCCCGCGCGAAGCGGATATAGTCTTGGCGCAGGACCTCCAGCATTTCGGATCGGACAAGGCGCATGATCAACGTCATTTGATAAAGCCCCAACGTGATCGACGGCAAAATGAGCGCCATCAGACCGGATTGCGTCAGAAACCCAGTGGACCACCATCCCAGGTCAACCACCTCTCCCCTGCCGAAACTGGGCAGCATGTCCAGCTCAACAGAGAAGACATAGATTAGCAGAATACCAATCAGAAAGGTGGGGAGAGATACCCCAATAAGCGACAGCGTCATGATGGCGTTGGCCGCCACCCCGTTTCGTCGGATGGCGGTGAAGACGCCCAATATGATCCCGAGCGTGATCGCAAAAAGGCCCGAGACTGCGGCTAATTCCAATGTGGCTGGCGCGCGTTCTGCAATGATGTCGGCCACGGGGCGCCCTTGGCGATAGGACACTCCGAAATTGCCCTCAACCGCCCCTTGCAAGAACTTAAAATACTGAACCGGGAAAGGCTGATCCAATCCCAATTGGGTGCGGAGCCTGTCGATATCAGCCTGGGTGCGTTCCTGCCCCAGCATATTGTCCACCGGGTCCCCGACAAAGCGGAACATGGAAAACGCAACCAGTCCTACGACCAGCAAGACCAGCAATGACTGGATCACACGTCGAACAATGTACGCGAGCATCC
>CAYODE010000091.1:0-15256 GCA_964402685.1 uncultured Aestuariivita sp.
GAATACCCTCGGTCGTGGTTCTGAAAGACTATGTCAAACCTCAAAAGCGCGTGGCTTTCACGCGCTTTAATTTATTTCTGAGGGATGAATTCCGCTGTCAATACTGCGGAGCGAAGGGTGAGTTGACCTTTGATCATGTTGTTCCGCGCGCGAGTGGAGGCGTCACGAGCTGGCAAAACGTGGTTGCTGCCTGCGCGCCGTGCAACCTGCGCAAAGGCTCGAAGTCATTGCGCCAGTCTGGTTTGGCCTTGCGCAAACCCCCGCGCCAGCCCGCGGCGGAGGAGTTGCGCAATATGGGGCGTAAGTTTCCACCAAACTATTTGCACGAAAGCTGGATGGATTTCCTTTATTGGGATGCCGAGCTTGACGCTTGATCCAACCCATGATTGATCCTGCCTGAAACAGCAGGGCAGGGCCATGATCCGCAAGCTTTATGACTGGACCATTTCGATGGCGGATCACCCGCGTGCTTTGTGGGTACTTGCATGCGTTGCGTTTATCGAAAGCTCTGTCTTTCCGATCCCACCGGATGTGTTGATGATCCCGATGATTTTGGCTGCTCCGTCGCGTGCTTGGCTTATCGCGACCGTGGCTTTGGTGTCATCGGTACTGGGTGGCATGGCGGGTTATGCCATCGGAGCGTTTGCCTATGACGGATTGGGTCGTCCGATCCTAGAAGCGCTTGGCAAAGGCGACGCGATGGATGCGTTCAACACCAGATTCAACGATTTTGGGTTCTGGGCTGTCTTAACCGCTGGCGTGACGCCGTTTCCCTACAAAGTGATCACCATCATGTCGGGTTGGACTGGCATGCCGCTGGCCACGTTCATTGCAACGTCCATTCTGGCGCGCGGGCTCCGTTTCTTCATCGTGGCGGGCCTTTTGTGGAAGTACGGCGAACCGATCCGGGACTTCATCGAACGGCGGTTGGGCTTGATGTTCACTTTATTCGTGCTTTTGTTGGTCGGTGGTTTTGTTGCTGTGGGGGCTCTATGACCCGCAACGTTTATCTGCTGCTGGCTGCGGGTGGCTCGGCTGCGTTGCTCCTTGCAGCATTTGCCTTTCAGCACCTGGGCGGCATGGCGCCGTGTGCCTTGTGTCTCTGGCAACGTTGGCCGCATGGTGCCGCCATTGCGTTAGGTGTCTTGGCTTTCACCTTGGGCGGACGCAGTCTGGTCTTTCTGGGCGGTTTGGCTGCGCTGACCACCGCTGGCATCGGCATCTACCACACCGGGGTCGAGCGTGATTGGTGGGAAGGCCCGGCCACCTGTTCATCTGGTGATATTGGCAATCTGACGGCTGACGAGCTGTTCAACCAAATCATGGCGGCGCCTCTCGTGCGCTGTGACGAGGTTCCTTGGGAGATGCTGGGTCTTTCGATGGCAAGTTGGAATGCAGTTGCAGCCCTTATATTGGCAGGTTTCTGGTTCATGGCGGCGCGAACCAGCTAGGTAAGCGATCCCAGTAAGGCGAGGACGCGATCACTTTCGACAAACCCGACGCACCAGCGGAATTTGGCCGTATTCGATTTGCCTAATGCGGCCCCGGTTCTGTTGCGTCTGAGTCGCGTGCAGAGTGTCACAAAAAACGCTTCGCTCGGACATGTCCAAAACCGTGAAAAGAGAAGACGTTGACCAGTTGGCTGACGTCAGCGACTTGGAAAAACTCGGGCTTTCTTTCGAGAGCATCGATGAGGCGGCGTGCGTTCTTCTGGCCTACCAGCGTGCACAGCACATTTCGCGCCGGGCCCGCCTGTCGTGGGAGGCAGGCAAAAAAGAAGTGCTCAGCAGCGAAGTCGTGGAACGCCGTCAGAGTATTATCCAAGGCGCTTTTCTGGAGATCTACCAGGAGTACCTGCCGTTAAAAAACGCGCTCACACCTGTTCGCGTTTCATCGGTTTGTGACATTGGATGCGGACAGGCCATCAATGACGTGTTCCTCCACCTCGATTTCAAGCCTGAGTTCACGCTGGTCGATATTGAAACGACCGAAGATCAGTATCACTTCTGGTCTGACAGCGGGAGCGGTTACGCCAGCTTGGCCGCGGCAAAAGCGTTGCTGGTGGAAAATGGCGCTGAAGAAAACCAAGTGACAAGCATCAACCCGAGAAAAGAGAAGTGGTCGCCGATTGAGACGACCTTCGACCTTGTGACGAGCCTGTATTCCTGTGGTTTTCACTATCCGATTGATGGCTATTTGGATCTATTCATCCGGACAATCGAAACTGGAGGAGCTGTCTGTCTGGATCTGCGCCGTCATTACCTGAAGACGGGAAGCGAAGCTTTGTCGCTGCTAAATGCCTTGGCGTCACCTATGATAGTGTATGAGGATCGCAAATCGATCAGAATGTTGTACCGATCTGCGGGCGCGGATTAGTAGACGTAGTCTTAGGCCGAGTTAGAGCAAAATATGTTTGCAGACATAAACGGAACGAAGATCTTCTTCGATGTGGATGGCGAGGCTTTGACGCCTGATGGTGCGACAATGCGGCAGAAACCGACCGTGATCTTGGTGCATGGCGGTCCCGGCGCAGACCACAGTGTTTCGAAACCATTTTTCACCCAGCTCACCGACATTGCTCAGGTTGTTTACTATGATCATCGCGGCAACGGTCGCAGTGACCTTGGCGCGCAAGAGCAATGGAACCTGGGCCAATGGGGGGACGATCTTAAAGGCCTTTGCGATTATCTGGGCCTCGAAAAACCCATCGTCATCGGGACTTCATTTGGCGGGTTTGTCGCATTGTCTTATGCGACACAGTACCCGCGACATGCAGGGGGTCTGGGCCTTATTAGCACTGCGGCACAGGTCGATTTTCAAACGGTGTTTCAAGCTTTCGAACGGCGCGGCGGTCCGGAAATTAGGCAGATCGCCGAGGATTACTGGACACAACCGACTGATGAAGGTCGCGAGCTTTACAAGGCCCGCTGCGTACCATTCTACAGCTACAAAGAAAGTGGAGCGCCGGACTGGATGTCGCGCGTGCTTTGGCGAAACGAAACCGCGCTCTGGTTCAACGGTCCTAGTAACGAACACGGTCGCTTTGACTTTCGAAGTGACCTCGGCAACATTTCGTGCCCGGTTTTGGTTATGGCGGGGGAACAGGACCCCATAACGCCGCCGGAATTCAGCGACACGATCGTTCATCACCTTCCCGATGAGCAAGTCACCTACGCGAAGTTTGATAGATGTGGTCATGGCGTCGTTGGTGATCGGCCTGAAGAGGCTCTGCAGTTGCTGCGTGACTTTGTTCGGGATGTCGGCGCCCTGTGAGGCACTCAAATTCGCTCAATTGACAAAGATCGAACCACGCCCAGATTTAGCCAACTTTTCGCGTGCTCAAAAGCAAGGATGTCTCACTGGTTGCCACACCGTCGAACGTGCGAATCCGCGTAAGGGCAGCATCGAGCGCTTCGAGTGTTTCAGTGCCAAGTTCAACAATCAGGTCCCAGCGGCCGTTCGTGGAATGCACCGCACGCACTTCGCTCAGGCCTTGCAATTGTCGTTCGATCCGCTTTGTACCGCGTCCTTCAATGCCCAACATCATCAGACCGCGGATTGGGTCGCGCAGCGTGTCCTCTCTCAGAACAACTGAGAAACCCAAGATGTCACCATCACGTTGTAACCGCTCCAAGCGGACGCGAATCGTGGTGCGCGATACCCCAAGCTCATGCGCGAGGTCCGAGAGAGACGCGCGAGCGTTCCGGCGCAAGGCCGCAATCAACTGTTCATCCGTTTTGTCCATTATTGGTTCCGTTTTGATAAATAGTATCCCGTATTGAACAAATTGAAGGGTTAAATGCAACGCAATTTGATCAGACCTTTCTGAAGACACTTTCAATCGAACGGAGAAACGAAATGTCACATGTCATCTTGGTTGGCGCACCGGTCGATAGTGGAAAACAACGTGCGGGCTGCCTTATGGGGCCGGATGCGTATCGTACTGCGGGCCTGGTCAACGCCCTGTCCGACCTAGGCCACAAGGTCAGTGACTGGGGTAATCTCACCCCGGCCGATCACCACGCGGATGATCCGGATGAGCCGGTGCACGCGTTGAACGAAACAATCGGCTGGACCCATCGTTTGGTGCGTGTCGGTGCGGATGCTGCGGCCAAGGGTATTCCGGTGTTTTTGGGTGGCGACCACTCCCTTTCGCTGGGATCAGTCGCCGGTGTTGCGCGCCATGCAGCGTCAGTGGGGCGGCCACAATTTGTTCTGTGGCTGGACGCACATTCGGATTTTCATACACCAGAGACTACAGAGAGCGGCAACCTGCACGGTACGCCCGTGGCTTACGTAACGGGGCAGGGCGGATTTGCGGGGTTCCCTGAACTCACTGCACCAGTAGCACCCGAAAACGTATGTATGATTGGGCTCCGGTCGGTCGATGCGGCGGAACGTGCGCTGCTGGAAGGCACAGCCATTCACCGGCACGACATGCGCGAAATTGATGAAACCGGGATCGCCCGACCCTTAGCCGCGTTTCTGGAGCGTGTGCGCGCCGCCAACGGTCTTTTGCACGTCAGTCTAGACGTGGATTTCCTCGACCCCCAGATCGCGCCCGCGGTGGGGACGACGGTCCCTGGTGGCGCGACGGTTCGGGAAGGGCACTTGGTGATGGAAATGATCCATGACAGCGGCCTGATGACCTCTATGGATTTGGTTGAACTTAATCCGTTTCTGGATGAACGCGGACGCACCGCGCAGGTGATGGTGGACCTGTGTGCCTCGGCCCTTGGCCGACGGGTCTTCGATCGGCCCACACGAGCCTACGCTTAAAGGAGAGACAAGATGAAACCGTCAGATAAAGCGCTGGTCCCCTTCGTATCGGTCGATCACATGATGCAGTTGATCCACAAGGTCGGCATCAACCAAATGCTGTGCGGCGTTGCCGAGTATATTGAAGCCGATTTCAAACGGTGGGAGCTTTTTGACAAAACACCGCGTGTCGCGTCTCACTCTGCCGAAGGTGTGATCGAGCTGATGCCAACCTCAGATGGGGAGGTTTATGGGTTCAAATACGTCAACGGCCATCCAAAGAACACGCGTGACGGGTTACAAACAGTCACCGCGTTCGGCCTGTTGGCGGATGTCGGCACGGGGTACCCGGTTCTGTTGAGCGAAATGACGCTGCTGACAGCCATGCGAACGGCTGCAATGTCCGGTCTAGTCGCGAAACACTTGGCGCCGAAGGGCGCGCGCGTGATGGCGATGATCGGCAACGGGGCTCAATCAGAGTTTCAAAGCTTGGCAATGCAAGCCATTGCGGGGATCGAACGGGTGCAGATGTGGGACATCGATCCGGCTGCGACGGACAAGGCGGTCCGCAATCTGCAAGAGTCGGGCCTTGAAGTCGTGGCTTGCGCCACCGCCGAAGAGGCGATGGAAGGGGCGCACATTATCACGACGTGCACCGCGGATAAGGCCTATGCCACGATCCTGTCAGACAACATGGTCGGGCCAGGCGTGCACATCAACGCGATTGGCGGTGACTGTCCCGGCAAAACCGAATTGGCCGAAGGGATTTTGCATCGCTCCCAGATCTTTGTGGAATACCCGCCACAGACGCGGGTGGAAGGCGAGATCCAGCAACTGGCGCCCGATCACCCGGTAACGGAATTATGGCAGGTGATGACCGGGGCTGTTCCCGGACGCACATCGCCGACAGATATTACCTTGTTTGACAGCGTGGGGTTTGCGATCGAAGACTTCTCGGCCCTTCGCTATGTGCGTGACCAGCTGGCTGGCACAGGTCTTTACCATGATCTGGACCTTTTGGCCGATCCGGATGACCCACGTGATCTGTTCGGAATGTTGCAGCGCGCAACGCCAACTCAGCACGCGGCGCCAAAGTCTCAAACCGCCTGAGGGTGTTTTCCTTAGGCGCGTCTGCGCCGGCCGCGACGCTCGCGTTGAGGCGCGCCTGACGCATCGCCTGTTCCATCGCTCGCTGAAGTAAACGCGCCGAGTTTAGCGACAATTTCGTCCAATGTCGGGGCGGCTCCCCGGGCGCGGGTGTCGAGCGCTTCGCGCATGTGGCGCAGATGCTCCGGCATGGTTCCACAACATCCGCCGATGATTTTGGCCCCACTATTGCGGGCCATTTCAGCGTAATCCGCCATCAGTTCCGGTGTGCCATCGTAGTGAATGTGGCCATCGACATATTTGGGGATGCCAGCATTGCCTTTGGCAATGATGGGCCGTTCGGTTCCCTGTGCGGCAAAGCCCAACACGGTGCGCAGCAGATCTGATGATCCGGTACCGCAATTGGCGCCAAAGGCCAGCGGCGGGCTAGGTAACTCTTCGACCATTTTCGCCATGTCGTCCGAGGTCACACCCATCATAGTCCGTCCAGCCGTGTCAAAACTCATGGTGCCTACCCAAGGCATATCTGCCAGGGCAAAAGCCTCGGCCGCGGCGCGGTATTCTTCCGGGGCGGAAATGGTTTCCAGCCATGCCACGTCTGCGCCGCCTTCTTTCAGTCCGTCCGCTTGCTCGTGAAACATCTCAACGGCAAGTGAATGGCTCAACGTCCCGACGGGTTCCATGATTTCTCCGGTCGGGCCAACAGACCCCGCGACAATAACCTTGCGGTCCGCTTTGTCCGCGACCTCCCGACCCAGTTCCGCACCCACACGGTTCAATTCCCGCACGCGTTTATGTGCATCATGCAGTTTGAGACGCGAGGCATTGCCGCCGAAAGTATTTGTCAGAAACAGGTCGCTGCCAGCATCTACCGCCCCTTGATACAGTGCGCGGATGTTCTGTGGTTCGTCTGTGTTCCAAAGCTCTGGTGCATCGCCGGGCATCAGTCCCATGTTAAAAAGATTTGTGCCAGTTGCCCCATCTGCGAGCAGTACGTCATGGGTTGCGAGCATGTGTGACAATGCGTCTGTCATGTCTTTGGTCCTTAAATGCGCGTGCATCCGCCCGTGTGACAGCAAAGCTTGCATCAATCAAACTCATATCCTTCAACAAGGTTATGAGGTTTGGTTCAGCCGTCCGGCCGGATTAACCCAAGGCCGCGCAGATAGATGCCAATCCCCGTTTCCAGCAAATCCTCGGGTGGGAAGGGCGATTGTGATCCCGGTGAGTTACGGGCAAAAAGCTCAACCACACCGTGGCTCATCGCCCAGATATGAGCGGAAAACATCGAGGCCGGTGGCCGTTTGTCTTCGGGAATATGTTTGGAGAGGTCTGCGGCGGCCTGTTCCAGCACACCACGCGCGCGGGTGGCTGCGGCAGCAAGTTCGGGCGTGCGGTTCACTGAAATACCACTTTCGAACATCGAAATGTAATGACCGGGGTACTTCCGCGCAAAGGCCAGATATGCGCGCCCCGTCGCTTCAAAGGCAGCAAGGGCCGATGGTTGCCCGCTGTCATAGGCATACTGCATCAGGTCGGCGAAAATCTCATAGCCTTGGCGGGCGGCTTCGGCGATCAGATCGTCACGGCCCTCGAAATGCCTGTAGACGGCCGCCGGTGTTACACCCGCGGTTTTCGCAGCCTCAGACAGGGTAAAACCGGTCGGACCTTTTTCGGTGATCAACTCCAGCGCCGCATCAATCAGAGCTTGGCGAAGATTGCCGTGATGATAACCGCGCTTAGCCATGCCAGATGTCAGGACCTCCACACACAGTTGGATCAAGGTGTCCGATCGATTTTGCGTCCTTGCGTGCATAATCAAGTGCGCTCAGAACGTGACGCACAGCGTTGACACGCGCGCGCCTCTTATCGTCGGAACGGACGACAGTCCAAGGTGCGATATCGCTATGGGATCGCGTCAGCGTCTCGGATATTGCCGCTGAATACTCATCCCACTTCTTCAAGCCTTCAACATCAATCCAGCTTAGTTTCCATTGCTTTAGAGGATCTTTTTCACGCTGCATGAAGCGGCGCAATTGCTCGGCACGACCCACATTGAGCCAGAATTTCATTAGATGAATACCTTCATCCACAAGCATCTCTTCAAACGGACCCACTTGAGTGAAGAAGTGTTCGCGTTGCTCGTCAGTGCAAAAGCCAAACACCTTTTCGACAACACCGCGGTTGTACCAGCTGCGGTCGTAGAACACGATTTCACCCGCGGACGGCAGGTGATCGATATAACGTTGAAAGTACCACTGACTCTTTTCGGCGTCTGAAGGTTTTGACAGGGCCACAATCCGCGCTCCACGCGGGTTAAGGTTCTCTCGGAACCTCTTGATTGTGCCGCCTTTTCCGGCTGCATCGCGGCCTTCGAAAACGATAACAACGCGTTGCCCGGTTTCTTTCACCCAGGCTTGCAGTTTGACCAGTTCAATCTGAAGCGCGGCCAGCTCCCGGTCGTAAACCTTTCGAGCCAGCCGTTCAGAATGGGGATAGGACGGATCAAGGATGTCGCCCTTTTCCCCGCGTTTAATTGCGTCTTGAACGGTCGCCGGTGCACCGTCTTTGAAAAAGGCGCTGATCGCGCCGTCAAAAGGGAGTTCCATCCGCCCGACCCCTAATTGGTGTTTTGCCCAATATGGAATGTTAATCGGATTAACGCAAACCCGCACGTGCCGCGGCGCGGTCGATCGCGTCGACAACTGCGTCTTCTGAGACATGGTGCGGCATGTGCCCGATGCCTTCGAGCCGCGTGAGGTTTGCGCTGTCGATCCTATCGACCAGCTTGTCGGAATGGATCACGGTGCTCACCGTGTCATCCGCAGTGCCGTGCACCAGCTCGATCGGTAGGCTCAGATTTTCATAATGCGGTTCAAGCGCGGTGATTTCCCCAAGAATGTTGGCGCGTTGATCGGCGTTGGCGCGCAGGGATTTACGCCGCAGTGTTAGCCCAACGCCGACGTAATCGGCATATCCTTCGGGCACAGACTGAGGGGCAAATATCGAACGCAGAGTTTGATCGATGCGCGAATCTGGGACAAATGCAGTGATCATCGGCACGACGAACGCGCTCCCCAATCTGCTGGAGGTGATACGGTAAAACGTATCCAACGGTGTGTTCCAGGGCAGGGACGGCGCGGCCACACCGACAAAGGCGGAGATATTACGTGGGTTGTGCACGGCCCAAGCCAACCCTACGGCGCCACCATAGCTAGACCCAACAACGATTGGCTCTTTGGCACCCAGTTCCGCTGCAGCCCGTGCCAATAGATCTGCCTGCTGTGTGATCGTGGCGCCCGTCGTGTTGATCCGGTCCGTGTATCCCAGTCCTGGACGGTCAAACGCGATCACGCGGTAGCGTTCTGCCAGACGCGGGGCGAGAGAGAACGTCATGTCGCGCGCATTCCCGCTGGCGCCGTGGATCAGAACGACGTCCGGCACACGTCCGTCCGAGGGACCCATAACAACCGCGTGCACCTGCACGCCACCCATGTCGATCAGTTCGCCTAACGGCGGGTGGCTGGCTTCGGCGCGTTCTTCGTTACGGACCGCACGAAAGCTGACAATGGCCGACAAAACGGCCAGTGAAATCACGATATAGAGTGAAATCTTACGTCCCAATCTTGCTCAGGTCATATGGTGTGGACTGATACAGTTCGTTCAACCAGTTGCCATATAGAAGATGCGCATGGCTTCGCCAGCGATTAAGCGGCGTTTTCGCCGGATCATTCTCTGGGAAATAGTTTTCGGGCAACTGGATCTCCGCACCATCGACTTGGTTCTGCGCCAGATCGCGTTCGTATTCTTCGCGCAAAGTACCGCTGTCATATTCGAAGTGATTCAGAATGTAGATCGCGCGATGATCTGGATCTTCGATCAGGCAGGGACCGGTCACCTCTGACCCCAAAAGGATGGGCAACCCGGCGGCTTCAACTTCCGGCGTGCGCACCTCTGTCCAGCGGCTGACCGGAATGACGCAGTCGTCAGAAAATCCGCGCAAATAAGGGGATGCTGGCGACATATTCGCATGGCGATAACAGCCAAAAAGCTTGCCGCCCAGAAGATGCTTGGGCACCTGATGGAAGTAATGCAGCATCGCCATGCCACCCCAACACACGCCGAAGGTCGACTGCACATTGGTCTGGGTCCAGTCCATCACTTCGGTCAGTTCGTCCCAATAGGTGACATCCTCGAAATCCAGGTGTTCAATCGGGGCTCCGGTGATGATCAAGCCGTCGAATTTCTCGTCCTTCACCTCTTGGAAGGGGCGATAAAACTCGGCCATGTGTTCAGCGGCAGTGTTGCGCGTCTTATGCTCAGACATTCGGATAAGGCTCAGCTCGATCTGCAGGGGACCTGCACCAATCAACCGGGCAAATTGGTTTTCCGTCTGAATCTTCTTGGGCATCAGGTTAAGCAACCCGATTTTCAAAGGCCGGATGTCCTGCCGCATCGCTTGCCCTTCGTCCATGACCTGAACGCCCTCGTGAGTTAGGACGTCAAAGGCGGGCAGGTCGGACGGTAGTTTGATCGGCATTTTCGATACTTCTTGCGATGTGTCGCGTGGAGATAGCGTTCCGCTGCGCAAGTTTCCAGAGGGACACCTTAGCTGTCACAAAGGGTTGACGTGGTATTTGATGCTTAGCGTGGCATTGCCGCCGCAATGGTTTCCACGAACGCCTCTTCGCTTTGACACCCTTCGAGAGTCGCCGCGTCGACCGTGACGCCCCACTTGGCCATCGCCTCGTAACGCGGTTGGCGGTGCGCCAGCGCACGCGCATAGGTCCAGCGGATAAAAGCATCCGGGTCTACGTCTGTTTCTTGACAATCATGGTCCCGCAAATAGGTTTGCCATGCCTCCAACAGAAACTCCGGTTGATAAGCCATCGGCTTGGGCGCTTTGTCGAACCGACGGATGAGTTCTTGCGTATGGGCCTCGTCGCCTTTTAGCCAAATAAGCAGCGTGTGTTTGGACAATTCTGTCAGGATCGGGTCATTCGGGTCAGCTCCATCGGCCCATTCACAGATCGACCCGCCGGTGTCGCAGATGAAATGCGGGTAGCCATAGATCAGCTCCGACCTGCGGATGAAGTGTTCGGTGTCCAAAAGCGCCTGGATCTCGGCCCGTTTGAACTGTTCTTGGCGACGCCGATATTCGGCGATGGGGAGGCCACCTTTTGACGGGTCTCCGGGTTTGCCAAGGTAGGTGGAAACCGGCGTCAGGTTGTGAAAGCTGATGTTCGATCCGATGTAGATCGAATCCGTCAACAGCAGATCCCGCAGGAATGGCACCTTCATCGCTTCGGCTTTGGCGTTGTCGGTGATGTGCTCGCCCATGTAGCGCGTGCCGATGCGGTAATCGATTGAGTAGTGAAACCACGTGCCAGCGTCCCGCAGCATGTTTGACAGATAGGTTTTGCCCAAGCCGGACATGCCGAAAAACAGCACACGTTTATGCGCGGCCGCGCGCCAGTCTTCAGCGGTGTTATACAGCATGTTGGCCCTGTCCCGTTGCCCTGAGGCGTTGGTCTAAAGGGCCTTTTTGCGCCGGTCAATCAGGCTGCGCGCTGCGCGTCCGTCCAGGATGATCAGACCCAAGGCCAAAAGCCCGAAACCTGCAAAGGCCGAAGGGTGTAACTCTTCATTCAAAAACGCCGCACCCAACAGGATCGCCACAGGTGGGATCAAAAGCGTGACCAGCATCAAGTTACCGCTGCCTGCCATCGCAAGCACGCGATAGTAGAGAAGATACGCACCGGCTGTGGCAATGATCGAATAATATCCGATGGCGCCCCAAGTCACGGGCATCAGATCAAATTGCACGGGTCCGTCGATGATCAAAGCCGCCGGCAACATGATAAGCGTTGATCCGGTCAGCATGCCCGCCGCGGCTACTTGAGGTGGCAGCCCTCCAAGACGCAACCGGGCCCAGGCCGAAGCAAATGCGTAAGACACCGTGCCAGCGATAATTGCCAATTGTGCCATCGACCTGAGGTCAAAACTGCGGAAACTCTCAAGGCCAATCGCAGTGGTCACACCAAAGAATCCCAAAAGCACGCCTAAGGCTTTGTTCAAGCTGAGGCGTTCGTCGGAGAATACCAGAGCGGCAACGATCACGCCGAAAATCGCTGTTGCGGCATTCAAAATGGACGTAAGCCCGGTCTCGACATGCAACTGTGCCCAAGCCATTAAACCAAAGGGAATCACGTTATTGAGCAGGCCCATCACCAGAAAACCAAACCATATGCTGGGGGCACGTGGTATTGGCAGGCGGGATAGGATGACAACGGCCCAAAGCACCAACATCGCCCAGCCCGTTCTGTGAAGAACCGAGGTCACAAATGGCACTTCGTCCAAAGCGACGCGGATCGAAAAGAACGACGCACCCCAGATACATCCTAAAAGGATCAGTTCCGCCCAGGCGCGACCAGATATGTCTTTTTGCGTGCTCATGGGGCGGACCTAGCAGATGGTCCGCCTGATGTGCGATCCGTTTCTTGCGTGAAGCGACTTAAAGTTTGATGTCGAGCCGAACACCGACAGAGACGGCCGAGTTACCGGTGAAGTTTGCACGCGCCGTGTCGGGCGTTCCGGTTTCGGCAAACGCATCGCCAAGATCGGTGTAGCGCACCCCACCGCTGATGGCTAAACGCTCATTTACATCATATCTTGCGCCAAGGGCGATGAACGTGGACCCGTTTGTCGGGCGCAAAGGAGAGACGAGATCGTCATCCCCCTGCGATTCCCATCCCAAAGCGATGGAGCCGGACCATTTGTCGTTGAAACGGCGACCAACCCCAAGTTCGATGTCAATCGAGTCTTCCAAAGATGTGATACTGCTGCCGGATGTTCCTGGATCGACGACGGCATCAAACCCGAAGGGTGAAACTGTCGTGTCGTCGTACTTCGCGTATCGGACCGAGCCGAACAGGAGCGTGTTCGCTGCGATCCCGGTTTGAAAATCCAAGTTCAGACTTTCGGGAGCCGTTACTTCGGTTGTACCGACCACCGTGCCCAACAGGGGCACATTTGTTTCGGTGGTTGGGAGGTCGTGTTCAATTTCAGAGTTGTAGGTCAATGCGATGCGTAATGCGATATCCGGGATCTCGTAGGCGACGCCGACCACGTAACCCCATGCGCCCTCGTCGGAAAAGCTGGCGGAGTATCCATTCAAACCGCCGAATACGGCACCGCGCAGATCGATATCCGCTTCGATTTCCTGGTAGCGGGCGCCACCATGTACAGACCAGTTGTTGTCAAATTGATAGCGCGCCAGAAAAGTCAGAGCCCGGCTGTTCGCCACGGCGCGTGTGCCGCCAAGGCTGACGCTTGCGGGTGTCACAGGATAGAAGATATCGGCACCATAAGGCTCATCCGCAATTAAAGCGAAAGACAGGTTTTCGGTTTGTTGAAGCTTCAGTCCGAACGCCAAAGTGGAAAAGCTGTCCGTTACGTTTCCAGTGCTGCCTGAGGACAAGAAGTCAGTGCCCGATGTATCAGGATCGGTATAGCTATAGGACAGTTGCAGGTGGTTTCCGCTTTCAAACAGAACGTCGATCGACTGTCCCGATCTATCCAACCCGCCAGCGTGAACACCGGTCGCACTTAATCCAACCGTTGCCACGGCGATTGCGTATTTGTTCATCTCCTCCGTACCTCTCTTTTCAGCACATGAACATGTTTTGGTTGTGCCGACAGTGGTGATGCACGCGAGTTTAATGAATAGCTTCTTTAGAGAAATCAGGAGCTTGTGAAGCAATGTGACAGTTTGGTGAAACTGCGTTACCGACGAGGCACTTTGCGTGTTTCCGACCAGACGTTGAGGTAGATCGCTGCGAAAATCACCAACGCGCCGGTTGCGACCCAAAGATCCAGAGCTTCGTTGTAAAGCACCCAACCCACAACGAAAATTACTGGAAGCCGCGCGAAATCGAAGGGTACTACTATCGTCGCCGGCGCGATGGCCAAAGCGTTGGTGATACAAAAATGCGCAAGGATGCCCGCCAACCCGATGACCACCAGCCAGGGCAGCGTCTGTAGGCTGGGCCATGTGATCTGCCCGTCGAAACCTACAGCGATCACCCCCATGACCGCTTGCAACAGCGTCAACCAGAACAAGATGCAGGCAATGGTCTCGGTGCGGGTCAGCTTCCGTGTCAGCATTAGGGTGCAGGCAAAGAAGATCGCTGAACTTGCCGCGGTTATGACGCCCATGTTGATCGTTTCAGGAGACGGACGTGCCACGATAAGGATGCCAAGAAATCCCAACAAAGCGGCTAACGCCTTGAGACGTGTGAGTACTTCCCCCAACACAAACGGCGCCAAAACAATCACCCAAAGCGGTGTCGTGAATTCGAGAGCAAAAACCTGCGCAAGTGGGATGATAGCCACCGCGTAAAACCAAAGGTTTTGTCCGGTGAAATGAGCCGCGTTTCGCAGAAGCTGTGTTCCCATGGAGCGGGTTGTCACTTCTTCCCAACGTCGGGTGAAGGTGATGACACTACACACGATGAAAAGCCCGATAAAGGAGCGGTACATCATCATTTCGAACGTGTCGTGAATGCCGCTGATCTCGCGTCCGGCGACGGCCATTGAGGAAAACGAAGCAATCGCGCCCGTCATCCACAGCGCGGCTTTAAATATCTGAGGAGGGGCCTCGGTCGCGCTCACGTGGACGACACTTTGAAATCGCGGGGAATGTGCGCCGTCGCAGTCCACCAGGCGCTTGCACGTGTTCTAGTCTGGTGGGCGTCGAAGGCTGCTTGATCGACGAACTCTTCCGACACAGAAAACACTCCCGGCGCGGTTTCGACCACGTCAAAGCGCAGACATCCCGGTTCTGCCCTGCTTAGGCGAATATGCTCTGGCAGAGCATCGCGGACGATACGTACATCGTCCGCTTCACATGTCAGCGTACCGGAGAGAGACAGTGTCATAACGTTTGAACTCTTCCGTGAAGTATTGGGTGCGCATTGCACCGCGACCGATGAATTTCGACCAAGGCGTGACGCTGAGTCCTATAGCCCATAACAAGGGCAAGCTCGCTTTGTTGGAATTTTTCGTGCTGCATGTTCAATGCTCGCAGGAACGGGAGTGTATCACTCCCATTCGATTGTCCCGGGTGGTTTCGACGTGATGTCATAGGTTACGCGGTTTATGCCCTGAACCTCGTTGATGATCCGAGTGGCGGTTTCGCCCAGGAATTCATGCGTGAACGGGTAATAATCCGCGGTCATCCCGTCCACAGAGGTCACAGCTCGCAACGCGCAGGCATAATCATAGGTCCGACCGTCGCCCATGACGCCCACGGTGCGCACCGGCAGGATCGCAACAAAGGCTTGCCAGATTTCATCATATAATCCGTGTTTGCGGATCTGATTGATATAGA
>CAYODE010000092.1:0-15013 GCA_964402685.1 uncultured Aestuariivita sp.
GCTTAACGATACTTCGCCGTTGTGATTTCGCCGCCTTCAATGACGATTTGGCGATAGTTGCCCGCAGATTCACCGGGCCCGATCAGTTCGACAGCAGTTGCTCCAACATAATCGATGTCTTGACCATCGCGGATCAACTGAAGCGCTTTGCCCAGCTCACCGGGAAAGATCTCAACACCAGGAGCGTTTGCGACATCCATGACATGGTCTTTGTAATCGCCGGGCTCCATCGAATTTGCCGCCTGCATGGCCAGCATGATCAGTGCCGCTGCGTCATAGCTTTCCGGTGTGAAGGGCGAGGTTGCATCAAATGCATCGCCAACCATTTCGGCAAATTTCGCGGCGCCAGGGCTGTCTGTGCCTGGGTGCTGACCGGTGGAGCCTTCGATTTCGTCACCGAAGTTTTCTTGCAGCTGCGCACCGATCATCCCATCTGGGAAGTGGAACGTATCAAATGCGCCAGAATCCAATGCCGCGCGCACAATGCCTGACCCGCCTTGGTCAACATAGCCTGCCACAACCAGACGGTCGCCGCCTGCTGATGCCAAGGCACCAACTTCCGCCGAATAGTCGGCTTTGCCGTCTTCATGTGCCGCGTTAATGGTGACGGTGCCACCGGCCGCTTCAAATGCTGCTTGGAAGCTGTCGGCCAAACCTTTACCATAGTCGTTGTTGGTATAGGTGACAGCGACTTCTTTGATGCCTTCTTCCATCAGGACTTCGGTCATCACAACGCCTTGACGGGCATCGGATGGAGCGGTGCGGAAGAAGAGGCCATTGTCTTCGTTATTGGCATGGCTCAAACCCGGCGAGGTGGCGGAGGGCGAAATCATCACAACGCCGTTCGGCACAGCCACGTTTTGCAGAATTGCGCCTGTGACACCCGAGCAGTCAGCCCCCATGATGCCTTTGACGCCATCCGAGGTCACCAGACGTTCGGCTGCTGCGGTTGCAGCGCCCGCGTCAATGCAGGTCGAGTCCGCGCGAACCGGTGTCACGGTTGCCGCGTCCAGCAGCAAGCCGCTGTCGGTGACTTCTTTCATCGCCAGTTCCGCACCATCCGCCATGGATGGGGTGAGCGATTCAATCGGCCCTGTGAAACCCAGGATTACGCCCAGTTTGACTTCCTTGGCATGGCCACCCGCGAAAGCGGTGCCAGCCATCAATGCAGTGGCCGCAGTGGCCGTCAGCAGCATTTTCATAACTTACTCCCTGTTTGGAACGTATTCGTTCGCCGCGCAAACTAGCAAAAACAGGGGGAAAGAAAAGGGTTCACCCTAGGTTAACCCACATCCACGCGGTGCAAGTTGACCAAACTGTCATTCGTTATTGGCTGATTGAATGCTATCCTGCCGCTGTTGGTTCCAAAGGAGAAATCGATGCGCATTCTGTGGTCTTACGTCCTGATGTTTTGTCTTCTACCGGCTATCGCATCGGCGCAAAGCTTGCGCACAGGATCAGGTGATCTGCGCCTCGACCGGATGGTCAGCGGCCTCGATACGCCATGGGCGATCGGAATTCTCCCCGATCAAAGCTTTCTGGTGACCGAGCGCGATGGGAAACTGTTATACGTTGTGGCCGGTGAGGTGCGCGAAGTCTCCGGCGTCCCACGCGTGGCCGCGCGCGGACAGGGTGGCTTATTGGATGTGACGATTGCGCGCGACTTTGCGCAGACACGCGAGATCTTTCTGACATACGCCAAACCGCAAAGCGGCGGGGCGGGAACGGCGTTGAGCGTTGCGCGATTAAGTGAGGATGGCACACGGCTTGAGAATGTGCGTGAGGTCTTTGAAGCCGCACGCGGTTCGTCCGGTGGGCGGCATTTTGGCTCACGCGTGGTTGAGGCGACCGATGGAACCCTGTTTGTCACCATTGGTGACAGAGGGGATCGCCCGTCGGCTCAAGATCGAACAAACCACAACGGGGCCGTTGTCCGTGTAGCGCGCGACGGATCGGTTCCTGCCGACAATCCATTTGTGAATTCAACCGATATCCAACCGGAAATCTGGTCTTATGGACACCGCAACCCGCAGGGCGCAGGCTTGGATGCCGACGGCAGGCTTTGGACGGCTGAACACGGCGCCCGGGGTGGAGATGAGGTTAACCTGGTTCGCAAGGGAGCTAACTTTGGGTGGCCTGTGATCTCATACGGGGTGCATTACAGCGGCGGCAAGATTGGGGAAGGCACTGCAAAAGAGGGGATGGAACAGCCTCGATTCTATTGGGATCCATCGATGGCCCCCTCTGGTTTGCTGGTCTATTCCGGCAAGCTTTGGCCAAACTGGCGCGGTCATCTCTTCGTAGGGAGCCTGAAGTTCGACTATATTAGTGTACTCGATGGTCGACCCATGCGGGAAGTTCTGCAGATTGAGGGGCCTGAAACCGGCCGCGTGAGAGACATCGTCGAAGCGCCCGATGGCGCGATCTGGTTTCTGTCGGTTGGTGACGGAGCCGTATATCGGATGACACCTGGCTGATCTGTTTGAAGTTATCCCGCCATTTCGCGCGCCAGCGCGCAAAACCCTTCAAGAGGGACCTGTTCGGCGCGGTCTGTTGGTTTCAGGCCCGCTGCAACCAGCCGGTCCTCGATATCTGGTGCTAAGCCCTTCAAGGCCGCGCGCAGCATTTTTCGCCGTTGATTAAACGCCGCGGCGACCACACGGGACAATACGGCAGGATCGGCCGGATAACGCGGCTCGGGCAGGGCTGTCAGATGGACAACGGCACTCGACACTTTTGGAGGCGGTGTAAAAGCACCTGGGGGCAAGGACATGACAATACGTGCCTCCGCACGCCACTGGGCCAGCACGGCCAGACGCCCATAGGCTTTGGAGCCGGGTTGAGCCACAATCCGTTCGGCCACTTCGCGCTGAAACATCAGAGTCAGGCTTTGCCAAAATGGTGGCCAAGTGGGCGGGGTCAACCACCGCACCAACAGTTCGGTTCCAACGTTGTAAGGGAGGTTCGCCACGATCCTGATCGGTAGGGACAAATGCGCCAACGGATCAATCTTTAGCGCGTCCCCTTCGATCACTTGCAGCCTGCAGGGGTATGCTTCAGCGATCTCATTGAGAGCAGGGATACAACGGCTGTCTTTCTCGATTGCGAGGACTTTGCGGGCGCCGGATGCCAGTAGTCCACGCGTCAAGCCGCCTGGTCCCGGCCCAATCTCTAGAACGTCTGCCTGCGTCAAATCCCCGGCCTGGCGTGCGATCTTGGCCGTCAGGTTCAAATCTAAAAGAAAGTTCTGTCCAAGGGATTTCCGCGCCGCCAGTCTGTGTTCGGCGATGACCTCTCGCAAGGGCGGTAGCGCGTCGATCCCACTCATGCCTGAAGGGCCATGTGCCGGGCCAGCTTTAACGCTTCGATCAAACTCGTTGGGTTAGCGATGCCTTGGCCCGCGATGTCAAATGCCGTCCCGTGGTCTGGGGATGTTCGGATGAATGGTAGCCCAAGGGTCACATTCACGCCCCGGTCGAAATCCAAGGTTTTGATCGGGATAAGTGCCTGATCGTGATACATCGCAATGGCGACGTCATAGGTTTCGCGTGCACGGGCATGAAACATAGTGTCGGCGGGCAGGGGGCCCCGAATACTCCGATCTTCTTCGGACAAACTGCCCACCAAATCCGCGATCCAGTCACACTCTTCACGTCCCAATTTCCCGCCTTCGCCCGCATGAGGGTTCAAACCAGCAACTGCGATGCGGGGCTTTGGAATGCCGAAGTAGGTCTGCAACCCGCGTGTGGTAATGTCGATCGTTTCGCGCAGCACATCGGGTGTGAGTTCGTGGGGCACTTGGGAGAGCGGGATATGTATCGTCGCTGGGACCACGCGCATGTCAGGACTGGCCAGCATCATCACGACCCGATCAATACCCGCAAGCGCGGCCAGAAACTCTGTGTGTCCCGGATAGCCAAACCCGGCCCCATCAATAAGCACTTGTTTTGAGATCGGCGCTGTCGTCAATGCGGACGCCCCACCGGATTGGACCAGCGCGACGCCGCGTTTCAGAACGTCAATGACGCTCTGTGCATTGGCTGAAGACGGTGCCCCTGGAACTGCATCTTCCGGAAATACATGCGTCAAGACTGGCATGCCCCGAGATGCGGCCGCCGTTGCCTGAGAGGGCGTTTCTATTTCGATAAATGTAGAATTACTCGGCAAATGCCTTGGATCGCCGATCCAGAAAAACGGCACGTCTGCGCCAAGCGTTCCCCATGCTTTCAAAGCAAGTTCGGGACCGATGCCTGCCGGGTCGCCGCAGCTAAGCGCGATAGGCGCAACGCTCATCTTTCGATGATCAAAGCTTCGGCGCGCAGCTGGTCGAGATAGGATGTTGCAAACGCGTTCAAGCGTTGCTGAAGCAATGCGTTAGCGACCTCATCGCGTGAGGCGTCTTGGTTTAGCTCAGCTGTTCGCCCGCACAGCATGAGAAATACCAGGGTCTGACCATTTGATCGTGTCAACGTGAACGAGGATTCACCCTCATCCAGCTTGGCCAATTCGACTGCGATGTCTTGTGGTATCTCGGACGGGGCAAGGCTGCCGCGCTCCAAGACCTCTTCAGGTTGTCCAAATGCAACCCCGTAGAGATCGTCGCAGGTATCCACCTCTGCCTGAACGCGTGCCGCCTCACGAAGGGCCTCATCGCTGCGTCCGCCGGGAATGTAATAGGCGGCGTATTCGATTGCAGAAAAGGTTGGCGTTGCCGTCGGGGTCTCTTGAATGTCGCGCAGTTGGAACAGGGCGATAGCGTTTTGCAAATTGATGGGAGGCGTCACTTCGCCCGTTGAAAGGGCAAGGATCTGAGGCCGCAACTGTGGCGGCAGATCACTCAGAGGCATCCAATTCATCCGACCGCCATTGGCTGCAGTCTGTGTCGCTGAAAACCGGCGCGCTTCCTCAGAGAAAGCGGCAGTATCCGTGATTTGAGAAATCCGGTCCGCTTGTGCGCGCACTTCGTCCAGCGTTTCTGCGGTGATCGGCATGATTACCTCAGACAAAAGCACTCGGACGCCCCCGGCACCCCCGTCGGCAGCCAAAGCTCGGTCTATTTCATCTGGAGTTGGCCGTGCCCGTCCCAGAAACTGTGCCCGGATCAGTTCGCGCCAGCCCAAACCGTTTTCGACAAAACTGCGGAAGGTCTGAGGCTCAACGCCGCCCTCTTGTAACGCGGCGATGAACTCTTCTGTATTCAGCTGGGCGCGCGCAGCGAATTGCGCCATGCCTTCTTCGATTTCTTCCTCGCCAATCTCAATTCCCGCAGCGCGATATGCGTTTTCCTGCAAGTGTTCGTTGATCAGCAATTCGCGCGCGCCTTCTTCGGTTGCTTCCGGGGCGCCGAGAAGTTGGAGAAACTGAAGGCGTTGTTCCAGCTCAAAATAAGTGATTGCGTTTTCGTTCACTGTGATCGCTGGCGAAAAGAGGCTTTGGGCGGACGCGCCTACTGCTCCAAGACATAAGGAAATGGCTACCACAGCTGCGCTTGTTTTCTGCGCGGTGTTTTTTGTTAAACTGCTCAGGAATTGCATGATCGCACGTAACTTTCTGTTCCATTTGTCGCGCTGAATCCGCGCAACAAGATGATAAATCCGAAATCTGTTGTCGGCTCAACAGTCGATGATAGGGCAAAGCTCCGGTTCAGCGTAAGGCCCACTTCGACGCATTCGTTTCTGTATGTCACGCCCAATCCCGCCGTGGCTGATTGTGTGTCGGTCAGGTTATATCGCCAATTGGCTGACGCGGTCCAGAAGGTGTTTACCTTGTACGCTCCGCCGACAAACACTTCTGAAGTATTCTGCGCGCGTCCTTCGACCGGATCAGACTCGAGCCAAAGATAACTGCCGAAAACCGAAAAGAGCTGATCTGACCATGCGCCGCGTAACTCGGCTTTGGCGACGTCAAGGCCGTTGCCGAACATGGTGCGCGCGGTTAGGTCGATCCCGGATTCCGTTTTCAGCTGACCGGCAACCAAAACGTCAGAAATGTTCCCAGATAGTCCTGAAGTGCCGGTGTATCCTGGCTGGTTCTGGTCACGCACGATCTGACCCAAAGTCAGATTGGCTTGCCAGCCATCGCCGTATCGCGCGTAGTTCACACCATAGGCAAACTGGAATCCTTCTTCGCGCTGATCTGGCGCTGGGAAGCGGGACAATGCCAACAGGTTGCCCTGATCAAACTCGGCGAAACCGCTTTCATCGTTAGGCACAGCATCGCCTGAAACATTGCTCCACCCAACTTGTGCGATGGGTTCAATGAAATGTGTATTGCCGCCAGCTTGACGCGTCATTGGCATGCGAACGGTCAGGCCGGTGCGCGGAGTTATCCGACTGAGCGTGCCGGGAAAAGCAGAATCTTGGCGGACGTCGAATACATCTGCTGCAAGACCTACTTCGAAATCTGTGCGGACCCCTGAATCGAACACCCAATTTTTCAACCAGCTTGCATCAGCCGTGACCCGGGCCACATCGCGACCCAGAACATCCACGTTCGATCCACGACGGTGGACATGAGCATCGGCACTAAACCGGAGTTCACCGCCTAAACGATCGGGGAAGTATCGGCGAACGTGGGTCCCATCAAGCACCAATGCCGGGATCAAGCTGTCATCCTCTCCGTCGCGCAGGGATTGATAGTGGATAAGTGCCGCGCGGGTGAACGTGTCTCGCGTGGTGCGGGTCAGCGCGATTTCACTGTCCAGACGATCTTTTTCTGGTCGTCCATAATCAATCAAGTAAGCGTCGTCGCTTGCCCACTCGATATCAAATGTAAGTTGATACCCTCGGCTAAGGGCAAAACCGCCAGCCCCAAAGAGATATCCGCGTGTCTTGCCAGGGATCAGGTCATCGCGGGAATATGCGCCTTCGAAGGCAATTCGACCCCGCGTGAAAGCTTGCCGATAGCGTAGGTCCAAAGTCCTGGTGCGCGGTGAAATATAGGGGGCTACCGTCAAATCGGCGTTGTCGCCCAGGCGAAAGAAATAGGGGACGCGGATCCCGGTTTGGAGTTGTGACGTGGTCCGAATGGAAGGAAACAAAAACCCGGAGGAGCGCTGTACGGTCGGGTCGGGCATCCGCAGACGCGGCAGATAAAAGACTGGCGCACCAAGGACCATGAACTGCGCATCATCAAAATAGAGCTGCCGCTCCTCCCTGTCGTGCACCACCCGGCGGGCCCGGATTTGCCAGAGAGGCGCACGGCCCTCTGCGCACACTCGGCATGCCGTCGCGGTTGCCTTGTAAAGCTGGGAATATCGTGTGCCGCGTTTCAATTCGAGTGCAGATAGTTGAAGCTGTTCGTCCAGTACCATCCGCGCGCCGAGGATAAGACCGTTTTGCAAACCGCGATCAAGCTCTCCTTGATCCGCCAAAACAACAATGTCGGGTCCATCAGTGAAGCGGATGGGGCCATCGATCTGCAGTGTTTCCGTTTCGCGATCATAGACGATACGCGGAGCTGAAATTTTCTGGTTGCCCTGAAACGCCTCGACGTTGCCTTCTGCGATCAATTTGCCGTCAGCTGTGACCGACACGCGATCCGCGATGAGTACCGCGGGTTCTGCCGCTTGATCGGCATCCTGTGCCCACGCGATCAGAGGTGCTAAAGCCAGCGCAGCCATCACAAACAGATATCGCGCCATATTCCGCATCAACCATCCTCGGTGTGTAAGAGGAGGCCAAAGGCCAAAAGCAATGCAGCGATCGGTGGCGCCCAACTCGCCAATAAGACGGGCAATTGTCCGTTTTCGCCGAGCACTTGTGCGAAGTTCCTTACAAAGTGCAATCCAAACCCCAGCAGAATCGAGATCAGCACCGCTACTCCGACGCCGTCGGATCGGGTATGGCGCATGGTAAAGGCTGCTGCAACCAATACCATCGCCATCAAGAAAACAGGCCGGCCAAGTTCAGAATGCAACCAGACTTCATGACGTTTTGTCGAAAACCCGGCTTGTTCAAGTTGCACGATGGTTGTCGAAAGGTCCCAGATCGAGATCACATGCGGATTTATGAGAGAGTCGCGGATCCGCTGTTGAGTAAGCGTAGACGGCAACTGCAGAGAGGCATGTTCGACTGAGTTTGCTTCTGGATTGAGGCCTTGTTGCAAGGGCCAAACCTTGGCCGCCCGCATGGACCACGCACCATCGATCAAACGTGCAGAACCGGCTTCTATCCGTTGGATTGGTTCGCCTTCACGCTGGTAGGCGAGAAATGTCACGTTATAGAGAATGCCAGCCTCGGCACTGTATCGCTCCGCATGAATGACGGTCTGCCCGCTTGGACTTCCTTGGCGAAGCCATAAACCTTCCTCACTGATCGACAGTGCCGAAGTGTCTCCTGTGCGATAAAGCTCGCTGAGACGTTCTGACTGCGTTGTTGTTGCGGCCACAATCGGGTTGAGCATTGTAACTGCCAAAACACCAATGACCATTGCGACAAAGATCGGAGCATAAAGTGCTCTGAGCCCTGATCTGCCGGCAGCGCGTGTTACGACCAATTCGCTGGAGCGAGCAAGCGACACAAAAAGCGCAACCGTCGCCAAGATCATGATGAGCGGAAGAATTTCGCTCAACGCTGCGGGCGCATTTAGTAGAACGATGCGAATCATTTGTGCGAAGCTGACGTCCAAGCCTTCAAAGACCCGTACCTGTTCAATCAGATCCAAGAGCACCAAAATGATCAGAAAGCCAACCGTGACGAGGAAAAAGCTAAACAGGAAGCGTCTGGCAAAATAGAGATGGAGGATCACGGGAATGCCTCCTCTCTGGTGCGCGCAAAGGGATGGGACGACAGCCACAAGAAAAGTGCCGCGACACATAAACCCAGAACAGCAGGCAGATACACCAAAGGCCAGGTATTTGCGTTTTGAAGAACGGGTTCCGAGACGAGCCCGCGAAGCATTTCCATAACGATCAAAATGAAAACGGCCAAAGTGATCTGTCGCCAGACGCCAAACCTTGAGAATGTGCCCAATTGCAATGCGGCAAACCCGATCAAAGCAACGGCAACACAAACAATGGATCGAGCAAAGCGCAGGTGAAGCTCTTCAGCAAGATGGCCTTCGGCATATCCTACAGCCGTCAGTTTTTCCCGTTCAAAGAACAGTTCAGCCGAACTGAGTTCTCTCAACTGACGAACCTTTTGACCTTCCGCCCGGAGCAGCGATGTAATGTCATAAGAAAAGTCGTCGAAATTCGTGGTCGAAAGCTCCTTGTTCGCGCTCGAAAATCGTTGTGCGAGACCGTCAACCATAATCAATCGGGCGTCGTCTTCATCGCGAACCAAATAGGCCTGTATCGCCGTGTAGGTGACGGTTTCATCAGGGTCGCGGCGGTCGGATAGGAACACATCGTTAAAGGATCCATCTTCGTTGATAGATCTGATGTAAAACGTAATGCCCGGAGAAGGATGCAAAAACGCGCCTTCCGTCAAAAGGCCAGCGGTTGCGTTTTGCGAGACTTCCAGTTCACGCTGCTCAAGTTGAGCTGTCGAGGCGGGCAACAACAGATGGCTCAAGATGCTCATCATCACGCCGACGATCACTCCAAAGATCAACACGGGTTTGGCCATGCGCCACGGGCTTGATCCGATCGACTGCATCACCGTCAGTTCACTTTCACTCTGCAATCGATTGGTGACGTAAACGCTGGCTATGAAAGCCGAGATCGGAAGCGTAATGCGAACCAAGTTTGGAAGCGTCAACGCGCTGAATTCCAGAAACACCAACGCTGATTGGCCGTCAGCAATCAACCGGTCCAATAGGGACACCGCACGATTGATCCAGAACACACCAACAAGAATCAAAGAAAACAGGCCGAATAGCAGCAGAAGCTGCGACAGAACATATCTGTCGTATCGCGACACGTGCGTCCCCCTGGAAGCTTGCCTGTAAGTGTCACGAATCCTACTGCAAAATCCGCCCGGTTGGAACCGCTATTGAACTGCTGTCTGGTCAATGGGGAAGGGAGGAGCTAGGTCTTGCTCAATGACATCCCCGGGAGAGACTTCATGAGCCGATTGACCACCGTTACATTTGCGCCGCTTGATCTGATGAGCATGGACACGCTGGAAGGTCGCGTCGTCGTATGTGTGACACCAGATGGCAAGCTTGACCAAGGCGCGCGGCGGGCAAATCGATTGACGCGCGGTGCCATAGCGCGGCTTGTGGAAAGCAAGTCGTTTGAAAAGGCAAAATCAGGTCAGATAAAAACGTTGGCTTGGCCTGCGGGAATGGCAGCCGAGGCGCTTGATGTGTTGGTTCTGCCTAACCGGCCTACCGCAATGGAAGCGCGGAAGGCAGGGGCCGCGCTTGGTAAACTGAAAGACAGTGCAGCCGTCACTGTCGTTACCGGCGCCCGGCCCAGGTCCGAAGAAGTGGCGGCAGGCATTTGCTTGCGGGATTACAAGTTTGACGCCCACAAAACGGACGAGGACAAAAGTGACAATGGCGCAGTGACCATTCAATCCACGCGTCCCGAAGCCGCGTCGGAGGCAGCGGCACCACTTTTGGCTGTTGCAGAGGGCGTTGCCATGACACGCGATCTGGTGAACGAACCTGCCAATGTTCTGACCACATCAAATTTTGCAGAGCGGCTGCAGGAGATGTCCGACCTTGGTCTGGAAGTTGAGGTGCTTGAGGAGAAAGATCTGGAAAAGCTCGGCATGCGCATGATGCTTAGCGTCGGGCAAGGATCTGACAGCCCGTCGAAAGTGGTGGTGATGCAATGGAAAGGCGGTGCCAAAGACGCTGCACCGCTTGCTCTTGTTGGAAAGGGCGTCGTTTTCGACACCGGCGGTATCTCACTCAAACCTGCCGGCGGCATGGAAGATATGACCATGGACATGGGTGGGGCAGGTGTTGTTGCCGGCGCGATGCGCGCGCTCGCCCTGCGCAAAGCGTCTGCCAACGTCGTTGGACTAGTAGGTTTGGTCGAAAACATGCCCTCTGGCAATGCCACGCGCCCCGGTGATGTCGTTACTTCGATGAAGGGAGATACAGTTGAGGTGATCAACACCGATGCTGAAGGGCGCCTCGTTCTGGGGGATGTGATGTGGTATGCGCAGGATCGGTTCAAACCTGCTGGCATGATTGATCTGGCGACGCTGACTGGCGCGATCATCATCGGCCTGGGGCATGAGAACGCCGGTGTCTTTTCCAATAACGATGAGCTGTGCAAAAACTTCCTCAACGCGGCTGAAGCCGAAGGGGAAGGGGCGTGGCGGATGCCTTTGGGTGATACCTATGACAAACAGCTCAAATCGCGGATTGCGGACATGAAAAACGTCGGAGGGCGCCCGGCGGGTTCGATTACCGCTGCGCAATTCCTGCAACGATTTGTGATGGATGACTGCCCCTGGATTCATCTGGACATTGCTGGCGTCGCATCGGTCAAATCCGAAACCTCTTTTGCACCGGCGGGCGCCACCGGCTGGGGCGTTATGGCGCTCAATCGTTTGGTGCAGGATAACTTCGAGGAAGGCTAAACCTTATGGGCGCTGCCTATTTTTATCATCTGACGCGCCAGCCACTCGAAGCGACCTTGCCAATGTTGTTGGGCAAGGCGCGCCAAGCCGGGTGGCGTGTTGCGGTGCGTGGAAACGACGTTGCCAGGATTGCTTGGCTTGATGAAAAGCTTTGGCTTGGACCAGAAGATGGTTTCTTGCCTCATGGGATCGCAGGCGGTCCTCATGATGCGCACCAGCCTATCCTTCTTACGGTTGGTAGTGCCTCAAATGATCCAGCCTGCGTGATGACCATTGACGGCGCTGACGTCACGGCCGATGAAGTTCAGCACCTTGAGCGCGTGTGCATTCTGTTTGACGGAAATGATGATGCATCTTTGCAAACGGCACGGGGTCAGTGGAAGGCGCTGACTGATGCGGGATGTTCGGCGCAGTATTGGTCAGAAGAAAGCGGACGTTGGGAGAAAAAAGCAGAGGCGTGATTTTCGTCTTGTCCGCTGATCTGGCGAAACGATTACAACTTCAAGCCGTTTAGCGGGTTAAAACCAACTCACCTTGGGTAATCTCGATCCGTTCCCAGCGCTGCAGATAGGCCATGCCGAGCAACGATTTATCGAGATCGCCTTCATTCACCCACGCTGGCACATTGCGGTCTACGATGGCACCAAGGGCGATGCTGTCCAGCCGGATCGGGGCTGTCCGCACCTCACCATTGGCTGTCATGGCGCGGCCCAGGTAAACCAATTCTTCCATTGGTAAGCCCGTCTTTGCGGCGTCCTTTTGGCTTAAGACCACGCCAGAGGCGCCGGTATCCACCACGAAATCCACCATTGCGCCGTTCACATCAAGCGTCAGATAGAAATGACCATCTGGTGACTTCGGTACTTCGACCCGACCCTGGTCTGCGAATACCGTTTGACGCGGCAGGATTTGGTGGCGCACGTCTTCCCAAAGTCCAAAACCCGCAATCACGCCCAGGAATAAAAGTCCCCAAACAACTGCATACTGGAGGGTCCGGTTCAAGCTCGGCCGGTGATGGACGACAAACCAAAACGTAACTGCGCTTCCCAATAGAATAAGGAAGATCAGTCTGCCAATATCATACTCGCTCATGCGCGGTCTCCCGTCGCTCCCTACAGGAGATATAGCGCGACATGGCACGTTTCCTATGGTTTTGGTGCGAAGCCGGGAATGGTTTGTTGATCTTAACCTGACCAAAGATCAACGTTTCAGCGACTTTCAGCCTCTTCCAACTTCTCAACGGCCGTCATCCAGATCGCCTCCGCGCGATCCAACCCTTCCATGACTTCGGCATACTTTTTTTGCCATGTCGCAATCGCACCTGCATCACCCTGCTCATAAAGCGTTGGATCGGCCAGTTTGGCGGCCAGCTTGTCGCGCATGTCGTTGAGCTTTTCGATACGCACTTCGCCTTTCCGAACCTCGGCCTTCAAGGCCAGCATGGCGTCGCGATCGGGTCGCTTGGGTTTGGCGAGCTCTGCTTTTTCGCGGCGTGGGGTGTCGCGCGATAGTAAAAGCGTACGATAGCTTTCCAGATCACCGTCATAGGGCTTGGTTGTCCCACCTTTGACCAGCCACAGTCTGTCGGCGACCAGTTCAAGTAAATGCATGTCATGGCTGACCAGAATGACGGCACCGGTGTAATCTGTCAGCGCCTCGACCAACGCTTCGCGGGATTCGATATCCAAATGGTTCGTGGGCTCGTCGAGGATCAACAGATGTGGCGCATCGATGGTTGCGATCAAGAGCGAAAGGCGCGCCTTTTGCCCCCCTGAAAGCTGCCCAACTACCGTATCTGCCTGATCGGCGTTCAAACCAAAACCAGCAAGACGCGCGCGCAGCTTCGCTGGTGTTTCTGCTGGTCGCAGGCGCCTCAGGTGATCGAGAGGGGTTTCATCCACAAACAACTCGTCGACCTGATGTTGTGCAAAATAGCCGACCCGCAGCTTTGACGCGGTGACCATCTTACCCATTTCTTTGTTGAGTCGGCCTGAGAGCAGTTTCGACAGAGTGGATTTCCCCTCACCATTCTTGCCCAACAGCGCGATCCGATCGTCTTGATCGATGCGCAGGTTCAACTGCTTCAGAACCGGATCCCCGCCATATCCTACAGCGACACCTTCGGCTGCAATAATAGGGGGGCTCAACTCTTCTGGTGTTGGGAAGGAAAAGGCGCGCAGAGCGGCTTCTTGCGGCGTGGTGATCGGTTCCATACGCGCCAATGCCTTCAACCGCGACTGCGCTTGGCGGGCCTTATCCGCCTTATACCGAAAACGGTCCACGTAGGATTGCAGATGCGCGCGCCGCGCGTCCTGCTTCTTGGCCATCGCTTCGGCCACGGCGAGTTTTTCTGCACGCGCGCGCGCAAACTGATCGTAGGGCCCCTGGTAAAACGTCAGCTTACGGTCTTCGAGATGGAGGATTGCGCCCACTGCCCGGTTCAACAAGCCGCGGTCATGGCTGATGACGATGACAGTGTGCGGATACTTGGCCAGATACGCCTCGAGCCAAAGCGCGCCTTCAAGATCCAAATAGTTTGTGGGTTCGTCTAACAGAAGCAAATCGGGCTGAGAGAACAGAACTGCTGCCAGAGCGACACGCATTCGCCACCCACCCGAGAAATCCGAGCATGGACGGGCATGATCGGGATCGTCAAAACCCAACCCTTTGAGGATCGACGCGGCCCGTGCCTCTGCCGACCAGGCGTCAATATCGCTGAGCCGTGTTTGAATTTCGGCAATACGAGCCGGGTCATCAGTTTGTTCTGCCAAAAGTGCCGCGCGTTCGGTATCGGCTGCCAGTACGGTGTCCAACAATGACACGTCGTTAGATGGAACTTCCTGGGCGACGCCTCCGATGCGCGCGCCCTTCGGCAGGTGGATGTGCCCGCTTTCCAAAGCCAACTCCCCACGGATCAGGCGGAAAAGTGTGGTTTTGCCCGTTCCGTTGCGCCCGACCAAACCCACTTTGTGCCCGGACGGAATAACGGCGCTGGCCCCGTCAAAAAGGCGCCGGCCTGCAATGGCATAAGTGATGTCTTCGATCCGCAGCATGGCGTGGGTGTGGCGCGTGTGGAACGAGGTGTCAATCTGGCAGGTGAGCGCTTTGCTCAGGTGGGTAGAAAAAAGGCCAGCATTCGACAGAAATGCTGGCCAGTTCGACAGGGAGGTAAGTCACAAAAACTGCGAGGTATCAGTCATATCGATACAGGTTGCGTTCCATGGAATGACCGCTGTGGAGTACGTCCAGAATGACGCGATAAACGCGAGCTCGAACCGAGGGAATGGTACGTGCGGTGTCTATGGTGCTGGTCGATGGCATTGGTCCGTCCTTGGATGCTGTCGCCGCCTTTGGCTGTACGTTGTTTTTAGCATGGTGATTCCTACGATGATGTGAACTACGTCACAGGGGCGGGCATTTCTTTTTGATCGTGTCTGACATCCCGCGAAAACACTCTGTCACACAGGTTTCACGTCTGCCCCCTTTCCATGGCGATCCACCCATGTTAGCCGGGCGCCAGCGAATCCCGG
>CAYODE010000093.1:0-14947 GCA_964402685.1 uncultured Aestuariivita sp.
TTGCAAATCCGTGTACACCGGTTCGATTCCGGTACTCGCCTCCATTTAATTTCAATGACTTAGATCGGATGCCCCGCTACGCGGACAGTCCATTTTACACGTCATTTTACAATTGATGTTCTTTTTGCGTTCACTTCGCTGCCGCTAACGCGGCCAGAACCTCGTCGGTTTCTTCCGGTGAAACCTTCGCATAGCGCTCAATCATGAGCGCTGCGGTGCGGATCGACCACCCCATGCAAGCTGCGATTTGCGCCAAAGAGAGCCCAGCGCGAAGCAAACGAGTTGCGGCGGTCCCTCTGGCGTCGTTGAGACGCAAATCGTATCCAATCACGTCAGGCAACAGACCGGCCTTGTCGCGCCATTGTCTGAGACCCTCTGAGGCTCTGTGCTCGGTAAGGGCACCGCCAGAGGCATTTGTTAGGATCAAAAGACGATCTTCTGGCGTCTGATCGATAATGTTGGCCATAGCCTGAGTGACCGGAATGTAAGCAGGAACGCCGCGCTTGTTCGTGCGGATGCGAATACGACGTCCTGCTGGCGTTTGCTCGATTTGGTTACGGCTCAGGCGGATCAAGTCACCGGGTCGCAAGCCAGTTTCAGTGGCTGCAATCAAAACGCGCCGAACCCACTCAGGGCAAATCGAGGTGACCTTAGCCATTTCACTTGGTGACCAGACGATCTCTGATCGGTCTACTTCATATAGCTTTTCAAGCCCTTGGATGGCATTTGACAGGATGTAGCCTTCGGTCTCCGCCCAGTTGAGAAACAGCGTCACAACGGCTCCACAGTAGTCATATTGTTTCGGACTGTGCATCCACTGAGACCGCCATTCATTGAAGTGGCGCTTCGACGCAGAAACCTCCCACATTGAAATATCGTCTGGGCCAAATTCGTCCAAGAAACGCGTCAGCCATCGTCGATAGTCAGCCCGCGTGCGAGGCTTCTTTTTGAGGAACGAAACGCTTGCGAAGTACTCCGCCACTACGTCTGCGTTGGACTGCAAAATGATCTTTGGCTTGCTGTCTTATATGGCCTTTACGTAAGCAGCCATGAATTCGGCCGATCGAGGAAAGCGCTCCCTTCCTGACCAGAATCCAGTGCCCCTGCAGCCTCGAAGTGAGAAATAGTACTTCACCGAACCGTCCGCGAGTTTTGCTCGCGTCCGGTGGACGCCCTCAGGCATTCTAGAAAATCTAGCCATTTCGTCTCATGATGCTTCTGGCTAACGCGCTTTCGGGTCGCGCATCAGGTGAAGCACCAAGTCCCTGAATTTCGTTGAGCTTATGGCGAACGGCGACTGGATCATAGCAGTCTTTCCTACCGGGCACTGGCTCGATGCCAGCGTTCTTGCAGAACTGCCGAAAGGCAGAAGTTGTTCCTGCGAAGAGCAGTTCGTGAGCGAGTTCTTCACCGGTGATGAGTCGAATCTGTACCGGAGCTATGTTTGGCGCATGGGGCGGGATACACCCGCCACCTTGCGACTTAAGGCTGTTTCCTGTTGGGGACATCAGACCGCCCCCCCTTCGCCGACCGTTTCGTGGAAGAACGCACCGCTAACGCGGTAGTGATTGATCTTCTCACCACGAGGCATCGTGGGCCACAGCGAGTTCTTCTTGTCGGGCGTAAGCAGATAGCCTTGCTTCTTCAACGCTCGTGCAATCGCCTTTGCGGTAACATTCCCACCGCCTAGCGCCATTAGTTGGTCAACGGGGATGAAGTAGACACGCTCGTCGACGCTAAACGCCTTGTCCTCTGACGTGAACTCATTCGGTTTGAGCTCATATCCGAACAAGGCGACCACTTCGCGGTGCACGGTATCCTGTTCGTAGTCAAACTCGCGGATATCGTAGCCTAGCCGGGATAGGACCCGCTCACGTAGATTCACCAACGCCGTCTCTACTGGATCCATGTCGCGAGCCATCCGTGCATATGAGCGCTCAAGAACACGCGAAACAGCGCCCTGCAGGTCATACTCCTGATCGATTAGACCTGCCTCCTGCGCAAGCTGTCCGGCGACCAAAAGGATCGACGCAGCACCAGCAACTCGACGCTTTTGCGGAGCTTCACCCTCAGCAATCAGTAATGCTTCTGAATCCTTCACCCGCTTCACGAGTCGATCGACTTCGTTAGGATATCCTTTGCGAAGCAGGTGTTGGACGAACACTGGGGCAGCATGGCCGAAGTGCTTTTCGATGCGCTCCATTTTCGCGACAACCGGTTTCTTGAGTATCTCGGCATCGTCGACATCGATCTCCCAAGTTCGAGCAACTGCGCCTGCAGCCGGGTTGCGCCCATCGCGCTTCACCTTGTCAGCAAAGCCAATCTCTTCCGAAATCGTAATGCAGGTAGACCAACGCCGCACCTTCCGCTCAGTAGCCGCCGGCGTCAGCCGGTGCTTTCCAGAACCGCCAGCTAGGTTGAAAACAGCCGTCTGATACTGCGGGCCGGTCATCCCACTTTGACCACCCTCGTCGATGGCCAAGAGCGATCCGTTGGCCTTCTCTGCCACGGCTTCTACGGAGTTCGGCGTCATGTTGAATTGCACGAGCGCCGCCCCGCGGATTGGGTTGCCCCAAACCGATGCCCCGAGGCGCTGGGCGGTCGTCTTGCCGCGAGAAGTTGTGCCTGCGAAGTTGATCAGAACTGATGTTGTTTCCTGCATCAGGTTGATGAGTGGACCTGCAAAGCCGCTTAGGAGACCCATGCAAAGGAAGTCACCAATTGCGCTTTCGATTGCAGCCCGCGTCGCTTCGCGCCAACCCTTGAGATCGCCGGACTTGCCGGGGTCATCGTACTGGGTCGTTGCTGAGAGCCGGTAGAGTGTCTCTTCGGCTCCAAAGACTTCGCCAGTCGGAGAAACGAACACGTTGCCGTACCAGCCGGGTCGGCTCACCGTCACGACATCATCCTTGGGCTGGATCAAGGAGAGCAGCTCCCCAACTTTATTGACGGCTTCGCGGCTTGCTGCGACCCAGAGACCTTTGCTGGCAAGCACAGACACAACCTTCCGCGCATCCGCTACAAGGTCAGCCATTGAAACCGTGACTTCGACGATATCTTTGGCGTTGCGATTGGCAGCGAAGCGTATCACCAGACCAGTGTTCTCACCGTTCTCGTCGAAGGTGCGTCCCAAGGGTTCGAAGGGGTCGCAGATTGGGATCTGAACGGTCTTCTTCTTAACCGTCTTGATTTGACAAACGCGCTTGTATTTGAGTGTGTAGCCAATTGCTATGGCGCGATCGCCCAAGATGCCCTCGCAAGTCTTACGAATGCTTGTCGGTGTTGTCTTGGCTTGAACGCTCATTGGACCACCTCCTCTTCGGCGTTAGCCGAAGCGTGAGGCTCCGCGTCACGTGGATCCCAGCGCAGATACCGCTGCCGGTCGGGTCGTTCGGCACCATCTTCTTTGTCATAGCCGGTGTAGAGCGTTGGATCGCAAAGAAGCTCGCTCAGCGTGTCGTATTCGTCCGGGAGGGCCACATAGGTCTCCAGCTCGACGAGTTGGTCAAGAGAGCCCATCTCTCGGCAACTTGCATGATGGCAGTAGATAACAAATGGCGTCGCACCGGTTCCATCCTTTATCCAGCATCCCTGCCGGTCGTTGGGCGAACTGTGGGCGTGATCGCTGGGGCAAAGGATACGTGCCTCACCTCGCGCCTCAACCCCATAACCGAAGTCCCATTGCAAAATGTCGAAGAATTCCCGCACAAGGAACCAAGGCCCCCAGTCTCTATGCCATTCGATCAAATCGAAGCCATCTGTCAGGATTGGGCGTACACCAGAAAACGATGACGACCGGATCTCACCCATTTGACGCCCCTCCCACCGACGCGGCAACGTAGTCGATGGGAAAAAGGGCATATCGTCGATGCGCAGCGCGCCCAGAAAAGATGGCGCTGTACCAATTCTCGTCACCCGGCTTATGGCGGGGTGTGAAGAATAGGCGGTTTACGTCGCATCCGGACTGGTCAATGATCAAGTCGAGCTTTTGCTCCGCGAAGTTTATCAGGCGCTCGCGCCATTCATTGCACCGGGGTTCATGCTCTGCAGGACCGTCAGAACGGAGATCGAAAGGAACTTCGAGCGGAAACAGGATGCGGTACTTGTCGACTGTTTCGTCGCTGCCTTCGCTTCGTAGTTTTCCGTGGGAATGGGTAGTGTAAAGGATCGCGAAGTAATCCAACGCCTTCAAGCGCTCCACTGCAGTCTCCAACGGTTGACCGTCATCGATATCATATCCGGCGAACATGACCGCTTCGATGTCATCGCGAGAACGTCCACAGAGAGGAAGGATCAGGTCTTGGTCCGGATACTCGAAAACTTGACCAGTCGTGCGCGCCCGGGCGAACACCATCGCGTCACCGTCTTTTTTGCGCTTCTCTTCGTGGCGCGACAGCTTAATTCCAATCATCTGGCGCAGCGATGTCGACCAAAGACGCCAAGTTCGACGCTTCTGTTTTGAAGAGAAGCCGACGAGCGCATCGAAATGCTGGTCAAGTAGGGTTTGTGTTTCGGGGGGTGTCAGATCGCCGAGGACGTCGGCGTCGTTCCACTTCACGGTGGGTTCATGAGTAATCGAATTGAAAGACACAGTTGGGTCCTCCTATGCTTGCGCAGGAGGGCCACCGACTATGTCAGTGCACGCACCTGCAGATTTTCAGAATGAAAGTCGCCATGGTTGGCTCCTCAGGTTGCGGTTGGCCCCATCAATGCTCCTTAGGGGCACCGAGCGACGCCCGGTGGAATGGATTTTTGCATCCCGCCGTTCAAAAACAATCCGTGCAGGCGGTATGTTCAGGCCGGCAAACTGGGGTGTGTTGCGCCGGCAACAATCGGGGAGGAGCGGGTGATTCGAGATTTGCAAGTCAAGAACAAATCTCGCCGAAATTTCTTTTCTTACAAACACATAACGGAGCCAATGACCTACATCGGGCCCGGATTGTTTCGCGTTTGAAGCAGGAGGCTGCGCGCTTCCATAACGAAGCGCATGTTAAGAATGTTAAGTGTTGCCGACTTAACATCGCCGACGCCAGCGGCTGCTGAGGGGGTATTTCTGGGGAGACCACCCCTCCCGAAGGGTCCCTTCGCATCCTTTTCTTTCCGAGGGGCGAACGGGCATTTGTGTGCAAGAACAGATGAAGTTCTTACTATTCTGCTCGCTTTCTGCTTCTTGGTACTGTTCTTCAAAAGAGATGCCCGTTTCCCCATCAAGGTAACGATTGGATGCAGCCATTGGCCCAGCGAGCACAATACGGGGCTTGGAGGCAGCCTTGATACAAATCGCGGTACTGGTGCATCTAAGGTTGCTCTAGGTCATTCGAACCTTTGCTCGTCATCTCTATCTCTTTGCGCTTCGCGGTCTCGCTCGTCACGTTCCATCTTCCTTAGATTTGGCACCACCTCCGCTAGGTATTCCGCCACCGAAGGAATGCTCTTCTCGGAGATTGCTTCAAGCGCCGTTATCCGCTGGCCAACAATGCTTGCGCGACTGCCTGACCAGCTCATTGGAGCGATGTGCCCAACGAACACCGAGAGCACCTCGACCGGGTTCGGCGAGGCCGCGATCAGCGCCAAGCCTTGTTCCGTTAGGTTATCATTTCCACCATCGCGACTACTTCCAAATGGCGAAATGGCTCGGGCAACCAAACTCCAAGCCGAGGCTTCGCCCGCGTTTTCGCACCAAGCAACAAGATCGGTTGGTTCAATTTCCGAAAGTGGGTTCTCGGAGTGCGAGCTTCCTTCAAAGGCACGGAAACGCTTGTAATCCTTGATCTCACCTTGGAGAAGAGCACGTGTCAGGAAAGGGTCGTACAAGAACTTGACTATAGTAGCGACTGCAGAGTCGAACTGATGGTAGTGCATTGCGGCCCCGTCTTCCGGGTCGAACAGACTGTCAAGCAGCTCTCCAATCGCAGCATCTTCACAATCGTATCTGAGGCAGTGCCCGAGGACTTTGGTCAGTCGATAGTCACCATTCCCGCCCGGATCGTTGTCATGTTCAAGCAAGTGCTTTGCGGCCGCCCGAAGAGCTACGCTGCGCAAGCCTGTTCCGAGCAACTCCTCTGTGTCCTCTTTATCGTGAAGTCTCATAGAGAGCCCTTCCAAAAGGGCCAGCTCGCCACCTTCCTTCGTCACCATTACACTTGCGACCTGTTCCGCTCTAGCCGAACCCCCATCTTGATATTCGTCCCGCCACAGCAGTACCCCGAACCCATGGGGATTGTCCGTATCGCGGAACGCCGCCAAGCAGCGTTCGAAATCTTGATCGGAGAAGCTACCTTGCGGATGGAGCGTCACGATGATTGGGCGGAGCAACTCGTCAGAGGCTGCTTCGTCTAGCAGCATAGCGGTTAGGGCTTCATCTGTGCTCGAAATCTCATTCAACGCACCACAAAGAACACCATAGTTAAAGTGCTTTGTATCGAGCGACTTGAGGCCGCCGACGAGTGTTTCCCATGTAGATCGACAATCCGAAGAGCACCGTATCAGGCCTTCTCCAAATGAAAATAAATAGGGAGCCCAACCCGGGTTGAACAAGCGATGGGCTTGCTCCTCAAGCATCCCATCAGACTGGCGACAGCGGCAACCCAAGATCCGCGCCTTTTCACTCAATCGCTTGCGAGATGCTTCAAATTTTGAAGGCTCCTCAGGATCGAAGTCCTCGTCCAGCGACCACATATCGTTGCCCGGATCAATGACGAGAGCTTCGATTTCAGAAAGCAAGTCTTGCGGAGCGAGTTTCTCTTCTAAAGACTCAAGGAGCGCCGCTCCATCTTCATCTCGTTTCTCTTCTGCGACCCGTCGATAGTCAAAGTACAGCGCAGATCGCACCGCGTGCCATCCTTCAACCCAAGGCAGCTTTTCGTTCACGGCATTCGAAACATCGATGATATCGGCACGAAGGTCGGGGTAACGCCAAAGCCCGCGAAAGTTCGCGGCGAGGAGCTTTCTGCCCAATTTCGAGATTGTTTCAGAGTTGGATTGGGAGGCGTCAAAAGCGATGCCGATGAAAATCCTAAACCATTCAAGCCTCTCCTCGAAGCTTGGGCTGTACCCATAGCCCCGCGGTCGAGCCCCAAATTCGAACGAGTTGGTGCTTGACCAACGGCTGGCCTCAAGTGCCGAGTCCAATATTTCGGCCCCAATCTGAACGCGCGTCTCGTTGTCGGAGAGCAGCGCAGCTCGAACGATTTCCGCCCTTTGGGCAGTAGTTGCATGAGTTCCAGATAGGTACGCTTGGAACAAACCCTTTAGCTTACGTCTAACGCTATCATCGTTGTTGTCCGGGTCTTCATGGTCCGCCACCACAAGCAATGCAGCAACAGCGCGTTCAAAAAACTCAGGGTAATATGCAAGTCCCACCAATATGCTAAGCGCGACAGACCTAAATGAGTTTCGTGGCTCAAATGATGCCAAGGTTTCAGGATTTGCAAATGAAGCCTCCACCAACTCGAGTGCGCGAGCCGGAGAAACAGGTGCAATGTGCATCAGGAGTTCTCGACCGTGCTCGTTCAAAGCTGACAAATCGGACAGGAGGCCTCCCTCGGATACCCATCCGTCTACAATTTCGACCGCAATAGGGTGCTCGTGTAGGAAGCCGAGGCGGCGTCCAAAGGATTTCAAAAGGCGCGCGCTTGCCTTTCGCTCAAAGGTGTCTGTGAGTTGATCAAGTGGAATATTGCTTAGGGCCTCGGAAGCTAGCCGGTTGGCAACCGCGTGTGGCAGGACGGCTCGCCAGCGCGACCTCTTCTGCGCAACTTGCCGATCAACGAGAGTTTGCGCTGCGCGATGCATTCTGAGCCTAGTCTGTTCACACAGGGCGCCCAGAAGCGATAACTCATCTACGCCTTCTTCGTCACTTTCGATCGAGAAAGAGTATACCAACGACAGAGCTTCGGCTTGCTCTTTGAGACCAGAGTCAAGGTCGTGTCTTTGATAAAATAGACGATTGAAGAGTTCTTCATCCGACAACCGACCAAGCGTCTCATCAATTGGTGCGGCATCAGCGATCGCGATTGCGAGCCGAGCGTTTCCCTCTGAAAATTCAGCAATCTTTGCAGCGTTCACATTGCCCAGTTCGGGATACCTTCTAAGGAGCAACTTCTCCGCAACTTGCGGCCCATAGGCCTCCAACTTTACCACTTCTGTAGTTTGCGGTTTATCCTCACGGATGTCATACTCGACGGTAATCAGCCGGAGGGAATTGTCTTGCTTGGAGAGCCTCGACGCCAGCGAATTGTGTAGGTCAGAGGCGCAATTGTCTAAGACGACAGTGGCGGAAACACCTTGCGCTATCATTGCGTCGACTAGGGCGCGAGCAGATGGTTCCGGTTCGTCACCGATATCTGCGTAGATCACTGAGGTACGGTCCAAAGGAGTGTCGCCAACCCCGTCCTCAAAAAGCGCCTGCACGAAGCGAGACTTACCAACACCTGAAAGACCAGTGATCCTGATTGATTTTCGTGAAGCGTCTATTAGCCTCCGAACACTGTCTATGGCGTCGCCAAGCTGTAATGGCTGTTGGGAGGTTGAAGGAACGACCACTCTAACGCCTTCGTCCAATATTAGGTCGTCGTTCGCGTCCGCTGGAGTGGCGCTCCACCTCCCAAACGGACGCCAGCCAGCAAGAGGTCTGCCGACAACCTCCCGAACCCAAATCTGGACTGCAGGGTGCTGGCGCAGCCATAGGTGGAGGCGAGAACAGTCGTAGTAGTCCACATGGATCGCATCGGAATTATCCAGACCTTCCAAGGCGCCGGTCATGGCATCGATACGGCGCTGGTACATCGGCGGAGAGCAGTCCTCGGTCGAAGCAATGATGTAAGAGCCACCGTTTTCAACGAGTTCATGAATGACGGGTTTCGGCGTGCCTTCCGAGAGCATCTCACCCAGAATCTCGGCACGTGCCATGCTTTTGGCCTTGGCCTGAAACACGTTGTCGGCCCTCGGAATAAAATCTCCTTCAAAGCCCTCTCGGGTTACCGAAACCCTGACATCGACGCCTCCATCAGGCGCTGTCAACGATCCTGACCATCTTACATCACGCAAATAACCACCGCGCGCGGACAGTTCCGCTTCGCATAATCTGGCCACGAGTTCCTCGAGCTGACCGTCGTCTAGATGCCCGAGTTCGTCTTTGCTTGGTTCAAAAATCGGCAAGGCGACTCCAACTCTGATCACAGCTCATTTGCAGTTCAACAAGAAGGATAATGAGCGCACAAATGGTGAACAAGTGTGTCCCGCTTAGCGTGAAAGACAATCACGCCAACAATCCCCAACACAAACAAAACCCATCAGGAGCGCTGATTGGGGATTCTTCACAATTGCCAGTAAACTGCTCATGATATGTACCTCCTCGCAAATGTTGAGAACTTCCACTTCCCACTTCTCACTTCCCACTTCCCACATGCACCGCAGCACCCGCTGACGCGGGTGGAAACGCATTACTATTTGCAAAGAATCTGCCAAATTGACCCGTTGAACCAAGGAAAACTCGCTGGCCTGTGATATGGTATGCGTAAGCAGCCGGTGCAGAAAGATCTTGCGGGCTCAATTCCTCTCACTCTCAAAGAAAGGCACTTGCCATGCGAGAAGACGGCTACTTTAGCGAAATGGATAGAGACTTCGTTCGAGAGATTCTTGCGGAAATCTGTAAGCGCACGGGGCTAGATTTCCACGACGTCGCCACAGACGCTGCATCAGCCATTGCTGGTAAGTATGGCGGCAGCAGCGACGCACCCGACGTTGTATCGGAATGGGGCATTAGCCCATAGTGTTGACTAAACTGAGTTCGCACGCGCAGCCGGTAGGTAACGATACAAAGTCGCCTCCGAACATCCGATCCGCTCAGCCACCTTTTTTACCGTTATCTTAGGATCCTTTAGCAGGGCCTTGGCGGCTGCGATATCTTCATCGGACACCGATCGTGGGCGTCCTCCAACGCGCCCGCGTAAGCGGGCAGCTTCCAGCCCAGCGCTCGTTCGTTCTTTGATGATCGAACGCTCAAACTCCGCAAGACCGGCGAAGATCGCAAACACCAGCCGACCTCCTGCACTCGTTGTGTCGATCGTCTCGGTGAGAGATCGAAAACCCACCTCTCGTTCCTCCAATCCCTCAACCGTTTCAACGAGCTGTTTCAGACTCCGCGCTAGGCGATCGAGTTTCCAGACGACAAGTGTATCGCCCTGACGGGCGTAGTCCAATGCTGCTGTAAGTTCAGGTCGATCACGCTTCGCGCCGCTGGCCTTTTCGATAAAGATCCTCTCGCAGCCCGCTTTCTCAAGTGCATCCACCTGCATGTTCGGGTCCTGATCCTGCGTTGACACGCGCGCATAACCGACAAGCATCGCAATTCCTCTCATAACTCATGTCTGAGTTGGGTATTGAGAGTTAATATTTCAAGAGATAGTTTTGAGATAGCAAGATAGACTTCTAGCGCCGCGACCTGCGTTAGATAGGTCGCCTCTCAGAAACGAAGGTTTTGAAGGGGCGCCATTTTGCCCTCTTCACAAAGGTTGCTCGGCGCAGACACTCTGGCAACGACCTGTCCAAGTTTGGCGTTCAGTGTTTTCTGAATGCAGGGTTTCATTGTGCCCAAACTTCCGCACCGTGTCCGAGTTCGACACTCTACGAATGTACCAATCGATGGCCGCTTCGCGTCCAACTGGCATTTCACACAACGGAATTCCTTGATCGCGCGGTTCCACCTGCCTTGGATGTTTGGCGCGTTCCCGGATACGTAGCCAAAGAAACTGCAGAACCAAACCAGCCAAGGTCCAAACGGTCGCTGCAACGTAGCTACCGCTCAACAGAGCGTTCGCGGCCACAAAGAGGCATACCAGAAATGGCCAAATCATAATCACCAACATGATGAGCGCCAGCAAGCCGGTGAAAGCTGAGGCCAGCACTGAAACGGCAACAACAATGCCAACCATCACCAGAAAGACTTCCATCAGGTCTGCGTCCTAAAGTCTGTTTGACCATCGCGGCACCAGCTAACGTCACGACTGCTAGGGAACCGATCTCCTTCTTTTACCGAGTGATTGTGGAGATTTGTGGGCCTTCCGATCCCTCAGAAGCTTCGTTTGTTGTAGATGCAGCAAGGCGAAGATACATTTGTCAGCATCGTGATTGAGCGGCTAATCAAGCGCGCGGCCCAGGACGGCAAGGATTTATGGAGTGAGGCAGACGATGGCGGCCACGACAAATGAGATTAAGATCAAGCGCCTGCTAGGTGAAGCAGGGTCATCCGAGTTTGACCCACAGAAGGCACTGATTAGACTTTTCCTTGCCAACGAAGGCAGAGGAGATACAACGCTGGCTCCCGGAGAACGATCGCCTTTGCCGACAGGCATCGCTGTCGAACTGCCGGATGGTATTGAAGGTCAGATTACCATTAGCGAGAAACTAGCCGAGTTATCGTCCATTATGCTTCCAAATAGTCCCGGAACAATCGACCCAGACTATAGAGGAGAGGTGTTTGTTATTGCGCAAAATACATCCGAAAAAACGGCTGTGCTACCTCACGGTACTCATTTAGCAGACATGAGGCTACGTAGATTTATCCAAGCAACATTTGTTCAAGTCGACAATCTCGATGCGTCCAAGCGTGGTAGCGGCGGCATGGGATCAACTGGAACAGATTAGTTTCAGCAAAACAGAATGTCTCACTAGCTTATCCACTTCGACTCAATTTGGCGGGCGGAGCGAACGGGGTCACCCATACCTGCAACAATAATATCTGCAATCTCCATAGCATCGGCTACGCCGAAACCTGCATCGCTAGCCCTAATCTTTTGGAGAGACGTAGTCTGCTTTGTTTCTTCTTCCTGCGCTTGGTATCGCTCGGTTTGTAGACTTTGGTGTACAGTGACGTAGGCAATCACGAGGCTGGAGCCAAACTCAGCCTTCAGTCTGTGCACCATGCTTATGGGGCGCAAGCCATCGATAACTACAGGCACTCCCATCTCCGCAACGGAGCTATACAATCGATCGTAAAGTTCCTCACCGTCGTTCTCTGAAACGAGTTTCTTTCCGAAATCTATAAGATCACTTCTGCTCGCGTCGGGATCCTCACACATTTCGCGCATAATTCCAGAGATCGAAACATACCGAAATCCTGTTCGCGCCAACTCACGAGCGATGGTTGATTTTCCCGAGAAAGTCTCGCCGGTCACAAGTACAACAGACGGGAATTCCGGCTCATAAGAGCCAGCCTCATTTTCTCTTTCTAGCGATATTAAATCAACCTTCTCAGCCAATAGACCTCGCAGCATCTTTATCACTGCTTCGTTCTCGTCAATTCCGGAAAGTACTACAAAAGTCTGGCGGTTCGGTAGGTGAAGCACTTGGGAAACACCATCTTTTTCGAAGAATGTTGCCCTTGCCCCCTTTGTGTTGGACTCAAAGAATATCCTACGAGATTGCCTAAGGCGAGCAATGAGGTCATTGGTCCGCGGTAAGTGCTCAGTCTCTCTTGCAACATCCTCCTGCGTTCGCTCTGAAAACAGAGACAACTCATTTCTGGTCTCCAAGTGGCGAATTATATCAAATAGATCATCGCTCTCTTCGAAGAAATCAAAATCACCCGCAAATATAGAAACGCGACGTGCACCGGATAGGTACCTTGCCATTAGCTTTGCTGGATCAGTTTTCGGATCAACAATCTTATGTACACGCAGTGATGCTCGTTGGTTGAGCCTTCGAGATACGCCCTCCAAAATTACATAGATGATAGTGCTGGCCGAAAAAACCCAACCGGCAAATCTAACCAACTCTTCTCTTCTTTCGAGAAGCACTTGATCTTCAATGGCAGCACCTGACCAAAATTCCAACATGCTGAATCTTGAGAGAGCACTCGCCCAGCTAGTGAACTCCAAGATGAAAAATGCTACCGCGATGAAAATCAAAAATATCTTTGCAATGGAGACCGCCAAAAATGTAAATCGCCTTGGCAGATCATACATCGCTCTTTTGTCAAACTTGGCGGACAACCAGTCATATAACTTTTGACGCTTGCTGCGCCTGTCCTTTGGTGGTTCGTCAACGAACTTGGTGTACGTCTCTACTAATCGCGAGATCTTGCCGTCGTCCGAAAAACTGAAAACTATATGCCCAAAAACTGTTTGGATTTCCTGCTTAACAGTATTGTAGAAGCGGCTGTGAAAGCAGTACGAACTCCAATTAGGCCCTGCTCCTAGAAAATGGCGGTTTACCGTTAGCTGATCTTGTCGCTCAGCGTTGCGCTGCCAATACTCCTCAAGTTCTCTGTGCCCTTGGAGTGTTCGTTTGCTTCTAATTTCATAACTGATCTCGGGCTCCGTGATGCTCTCAAGCATACTCCAGCTATGAGTTCTCCAAGAAGTGAAATACTTTTCTTCAACGGATACGTTTCGCATAAAGGCCTGACACTTTTAGTCTTCTTTGCCCTAGAGCCTCTGCCAAGCCAGAGCCAAGGTCGTATTCTTCATGTACAAAAAGGATAGGGTTAAGCGCGCTGCCAAGTCCAGCGGTGAAGTCAAGTAGGGTCTCTCTGAAATCCACGGCGATTAGCTCGCTACCCACCAATCTAATTATATCTTTGGGCTGCACTCCTTCCGTCATCATTTCGCAAATGCAAAAACTAAAAAGTGAAATGAAACTTCCGTCTCCCAGTTTGGCCGCATCGAGATGCGAATGAAAGCTTGGTAACTCAGAGCCTGAAGTCAGAGCAGTATATGCAGAGTTCCCCGCCTCCAGTTGCTCCTCCGATCTATCGAAGTGGACCGAAGCTTTAAGCTGCGCTGCCCCTAGCTGCGCCATCTTGAGCCAAGCGGCACCAGCCGCACCAGTTCCACCTCCGAAGTCGACGAATGGTTTAGGCTGCAGCCTAGCGCCAAAGCGATCAAGCACGATGAGAAACTTCAACAGATTTCGCCTGAAGTAAGCAGCATTGAAAAGCTTGAGATCGCTTTTCTGTATGGGCACGAAGGCAGACTTATTAGCCTCCAAAGCGGACATGAACTTCAGCACTTCAGCCTCTGGAACGCCTCGGAGGATGCTAGGTTCCATCGCTTGCACGATTTCCCAAAACACTTTTCGGACGTTGCCGGAAACACCTTCAACGTGAGAGGCTTCGGCATCAACGGTTCCCTCCCGGGTGCAAGGTGCATACCGCTGCCTAGGCGAAGATTGGGTCACGAACAATGTCATGCCATTACTCTATATACATTTCGGAGCAGCGCCACTCGCATTTGTACAGGCCAGATGCAAACGAATTGATGCTGCTTACGTCGTCGGCATGCCTCAACAAGCGACATTCGCCGTGTCTGATCGTCATTAACGGGCTAGGCGTTCCGAAATATAACACTTTAGCCACCCTCGGCGATTGATGGTTAACCCCGCCAGTCTCCCTTCAGGTTCGCACCGCCGGCAGCATTGTACCAAAACAAGCTAACCTGCGATGTTTCCACACGTGTCTCACGATCTATTTTACCAAATTAGTGTATAATTTCAGGGTATTACTCAGGATTGCAAATCCGTGTACACCGGTTCGATTCCGGTACTCGCCTCCATCTATTTTCAGTGGTTTGTGTTGGATGTGAAGCTACGCACGGTGGCTGGTTTTCAGTTTCGTTCACTTTCCGCCCCTTCTGGCTTGAGCCAACTTGACCCGTAGCCACATCCGTCTCTTCCGGCGAGACTCGGGCTTCATGCTCAATTGCATTCGCGGCCTTCTCGCGACGGTCCTGTGGACGGTCGTCGCGGCTTGAGGCGGCTTTGACTCGCCGCGGGCGACTTCCCTCAGACCCTTCTTGCGTTTTTCCTGAAACCTTTCCGGCTTTGCACACGTGGCTCCTCCCGAGATCGGGCGATCTGCGCCGGATCGGTTCTAGCAAAAGGGTGAGGCACACTATGAGACATCTCTCGACTGCAACCGCAATCTTCGCGCTCTCCGCGGCATCGGCCG
>CAYODE010000094.1:0-14833 GCA_964402685.1 uncultured Aestuariivita sp.
AATTCGAGCCAGCAAGGTAAACGCCGCACAAGGCCCTTTCAAGGCGCAAATCGGCTAAACGCTGCTGAATGTAGCAGGTTATGGATATTTCTTCTTTGCGCATATGTGAGAGCCTGCGATGACAAGGGGGTCCGGGATGTCGTGCTGTGTCCCTGTTTGTTGGAAGGATGAGTTTCATGAGGAACGTTTTACTTTTAATTGCGGTCGGCGCCGTAGCTGTCTCAGTCTATTTCTTAACCTCCGGGCAGGAGGTTGTTGAGACCGCACCGTCGGCGACCAACGATAGCGCAACCCAAGACCCTGCAGAAACCGGTTCGGAAGAGGCTACAGAAACCACATCCGAGCCGACCGAACCAGCCACTGAAGCGGTCGAAGAAGCTGTTCAGAGTGCGGTCGACGCGGCAGAAGGTGCAGTGGAAGATGCGGCGGAAGCCGCCCAAGAGGCGGTTGACGACGTTGTGGACCAAGCTGCGGACGCAGTTGAAAGTGCCGCCGATGCCGCAACCGATGCGCTGGAAGGTGACGGTGTGCTCTCTGACTTCCTGACCGTCGATGGGTTCGATTTAAGCAAGGTGGTTGAGATGATCGATGGGTCTGATTTGGGCGCTGTACAGAAAGCGACACTAAAAGCTGGAATTGAGCAGGCCCAAGATAACCCCGAATTGCTCTCCCAACTGCTTGATCAAGCGCGTGAGGCGTTAGGTCTATAATAACAGAAAAGCGAACGACACTGGGCTGGTGGCTCGGGTTCTAGCTCCGGGCCAACACAGCGTCCGCTGCGCGCAGAACAAGAAATGCAGCAAGGGCAATCGCACCGCCGGTCACACCGAGCAAAGCGAGGCCAACCAGCGTAATGGCGGCTCCGCCAATGGCAGAGCCAACAGCAGCGCCGACATAAATGGCGGCGGCGTTCAGTGCTAGAAACACAGGAGCCTGTGGCGGAGCCAGAGAGATCAGCCGCACCTGTTGTGCCGCCATGAAGGAAAATCCGAACAAGGCCCACAGAACCAATAGTCCCATGACAACCGCGTCGGGCAGGGGGAGCAATGAAAAGGCAGGCATGATCACCATCTGCGCAAGGGCCAGTACGGCTAGCGTTCGGGAGGGGCCAATTCGATCTGCAATCGCACCGCCAGCGAGATTGCCGAAAACCGCGCCGACGCCAAAGATGATGAGCGCCAACGTGATGCCGTCGCGGCTATAGCCCATCGTCTCGGTGAAGAGGGCCCCCAAATAGGTATACGGCACATAAATCGCCGCCATGAACACGGCAGTGAACCCGATTGCCATCATCTGTGGGCCATGTCGCAATACGCGGCCCAGATCACCCAGTGAAACCGGCGCAAAAGACAGCCCGGCGGGAACGCGGGTCCAGATCAGCCACAACGCGGGCAATGAGAGCATGGCAACCACAACAAAGGCACTGCGCCAGCCAAAGGTGTATGCGATCCACCCGCCTGCCGGTACACCGATCACCTGAGCCAAGGTCATGCCGGAAAAGACAAGCGCCAAGGCGCGCGCTTGCCTCTCGGGCGGGCTTAAGCCTGCCGCAACAGAGGCAGCAACAGGTGTCACCAGACCTGCACCTGCTGCGGCTAATACCCGTGCGCAGTTCAAAACGCTGGCAGTGGGAGCAATGGCGCACAGTATCGCAGCTAGCGCAAAGATACCGACACCGAATGCGAGGATGCGTCTGCGGCCGACTGCGCCTGTTGCCGACACTAGGACAGGCGACAAAACGGCGTAGCCCAACGCGTAGGCCGTCATCATCCAGCCCGCCTGTGCTTCACTCAGCGCAAGATCCTCTGCCACGGGAACAAGCAGACCGACAACCATGAAGCCGCCCATGCCGATGACGAAATTCGTCGCCATCAGAATGCCAATCACCGGGGTGATCGCCCGGGTTGCGCTCATAACGGTAAGCGGGGTTTAGTCGAGGAAGGCTTTTTCGACGACATATTGCGCAGGTTTTGAGTTTGCGCCTTCCTCTAACCCGAATTCCTCAAGCATCGCTTTCAGTTCCAGATTGAAGGCCAGGTTTCCGCAGATCATCGCCCGGTCATCCGCAGGGTTGATCGGATTCACACCAAGATCCTCATAAGCCTCACCAGACCTGATCAGATCGGTGATCCGCCCCATCTTGGCGCTCTCTTCACGGGTGGTCGTGGGATAGTATTTCAGTTTCTCGTGGAAGCCGTCCCCAATCAGTTCAGCCAAAAGCTCGTCCTGACGGATGTCATCGATCAGCTGACGACCATATTCCAATTCGCCTGCTTCGCGGCAGGTATGCGTGATGATCACTTCATCATAATCCTCGTAGGTTTGCGGATCGCGCAGAAGCGAGGCAAAAGGTGCAAAACCGGTCCCGGTGGCGAAGAACCAGATGCGCTTGCCGGGTAATAGCGCGTCGTGCACCAAAGTGCCCACCGGTTTGGGGCGCAGAATAATCTCATCACCCGGCTGGATATGTTGCAGTTTTGAGGTGAGCGGCCCGTCTTGCACCTTGATTGAATAGAACTCGAGTTCTTCGTCCCATGACGGGGAGGCAATCGAATAGGCTCGCAGCAACGGCTTTTGCTTGCCCGTTTTGGGGTCAGGATCGCCCATGAGGCCAATCATCACAAATTCGCCGGACCGGAACCTCAGCGATGCGGGACGTGTCACCCGAAAGGAGAACAGACGGTCGGTCCAGTGCTTAACCTCGGTTACTGTCTGCGCGTCGGGCAGGGTGGGCATTTTTACAGGTGTTGCTTCGGTCACGGGGCGGTGCTCGGTCATTGTTTGTGTCAGGGCACGTTTACACGCACCCCCTCTCTTTAGGCTGTGATCTGGATCAAGGGAAGGTCGATTGCCCGCACTGCGGCAATCCGTTGATTAACCGCGCAGGCGAGCCTGGTAATGATGATCGCGCCAATTCGCGCGGAATGTCCATTCTTCCTGCGGTTGGCGGGTGGCAAGCTCATCGGAAATCTCGACTTCGTCGAACCCAGCGCGGCGGGCCATGGCATATTGGTCTGACAGAACGTGACCCTTGGCACGTAAACGTCCCTCATACCCGCGCAAGCGCAGTTGCCGTGCTATGGTAAAGCCGCGTCCGTCCGCAAAACTTGGAAAGTCCACGCGGACCATCTTGAGTGAGGGCGAGAGCGCGATGCTGTCCGGGTCCGTGTCAGAACTCAGATCAATCGAAGTCGTATCATTGGCGGCGTCACCGGGGGCAGGAAATCCGTCCACCCAATCGTCGCTGTTAAAGCCCGTATCTGTAACGATGACAGTCATGAAGATGCTCCTGTTCGAACTAGCTTGCCGTCCACAAAATGGATGCCGCATTCGTCCTTTGTCTGACCGCGCCAGCGCCCGGCGCGTGGGTCCTCTCCGTCCGCGACCGGAGACGTGCAGGGTGCACATCCGATCGACGGGTAACCTTGCGCCACCAACGGGTGACGAGGCAGGCGGTTTTCGTCCATATATTGGCGCACGTCTTCGGGCGCCCAATGTGCTAGCGGGTTGATCTTGATCCGGCCAGTGGCCTCTTCCACCTCAAAAAATTCGATGGCCGCGCGGTGGCCGGATTGGAACCTTTTGCGACCGGTGATCCATGCATCATACGTGGAGAGCGCCGCATTCAATGGAAGCGTTTTGCGCAAAGCGCAGCAGGCATCTGGATCCGTTTTGTGCAGCTGTCCATCGGGATCCATGTCCCGGATAGCGCTGCCACGCACAATCTGCACATTGGTCAGGCCCAAACGTTCAGACAGTTCCTGTTGGTAAACCAGCGTTTCGGTAAAAAGCATCTCGGTATCGATAAAGAGCACTGGTAACGCTTTGTCGGTGATCGCCACCATGTGAAGCAGGACAGCCGACTCCGCGCCAAAGGACGAAACCAACGCAGTCTTGCCCGTCTCGGTCAACGCTGCGCGCATCACGTCCGTTGCGCTGTGATGCCGGAAGCGCGCATTCAGCGCGCTGACCCTGTCTCGTAACGCAGCGAGATTGGGTGAGACGTCGGGAGGCGCGCTCCTCGGGCGCAAGAGGTCAGGAGGTGACATCATTCCGCCGCCACAGCCTGTTCAGGGTAAAGCGCTGACTTGAAAGGGGAAAGCCCCAGTCTGCGATAGGCTTCAAGGAAGGTTTCCTGCGGACCCTGCCGCAGATCGAGGTAGGCGTAGACCAGCCGTTCAATAGCCGGAATGATCTCATCTGCAGAAAAACCAGGACCTGCCCGTTCACCAATAGCCGCTGTTTCTGTCGCGTCCCCGCCAAGCGTGATTTGGTAGTTCTCCACACCCGCACGGTCCAGGCCGAGGATCCCGATATGGCCGACATGATGGTGACCACAGGCATTGATGCAGCCAGAAATTTTGATCTTTAGCTGCCCAATATCGTGTTCGATCTGCAGCTCTTCGAACCGTGTGGCAATCTCTTGCGCGATGGGGATAGAACGGGCCGTAGCCAGCGCACAATAATCCATGCCGGGACACGCGATAATGTCCGAGATCAGGCCGATATTGGCCGTTGCCAGCTTATTGGCGCGCAAAACCTTATAGATGTCATAGACATGCGATTTGTGCACATGGGGCAGGATGACGTTCTGTTCGTGGCTGATGCGCAATTCGTCATGACCAAACCGTTCCGCCAGATCGGCCATAACGCGCATCTGTTCGCCAGTCGCATCACCCGGAGTTTCGCCGTGGGCTTTGAGCGAAATCGACACGATGACATAGCCATCTGCGCGGTGGTCGGTCAGGTTGGTGTCCACCCAGGACCGGAACAGATTGTCCGTTTCATAGGCCTCATCAAAAGTCGAATGATCGCTTTTTACAAAGTCTGGAGCCGCAAATTGAGCAGCGATTTGGGGCAACCAATCCTGGTCAACACCGGTGAAAGTCTTGCGGATCCTTTTGAACCGATCTTCGACCAGATCACGGATCGTTTCGATCCCGTTTTCGTGCACGGTGATCTTGATGCGGGCCTTGTACTTGTTGTCCCGGCGACCCAGCAAATTGTAGACGCTGAGGATCGCTTCAAGATAGGGCAGAAGGTCGGCTTCCGGCAGGAAGTCACGGATTACTTTGCCGATCATGGGCGTCCGACCAAGACCGCCGCCGACGATGACTTTGAATCCGATCGCACCGTCCTGCTGGACGATTTGCAAGCCGATGTCATGAGCCTTGATCACCGCGCGATCATCCGCAGCGCCCGTGATCGCAATCTTGAATTTGCGGCCCAGGAATTGGAATTCCGGGTGGTCGGTGGACCATTGCCGGATCAGTTCGGCATAGGGTCTTGGATCCGCGACCTCATCAGCTGCAGCGCCAGCAAAATGGTCGGCCGTGACATTCCGGATGGTGTTGCCCGAGGTTTGGATCGCATGCAGACCCACTTCGGCCAGGGCGTCCAGCATGTCAGGGACATCATTTAGCCTTGGCCAGTTATACTGGATGTTCTGGCGTGTGGTGAAATGGCCGTACCCCTTGTCCCATTTCTCCGCCAGGTACGCGAGTTGGCGCATCTGCGCGGAGTTCAATGTGCCATAGGGAATGGCGACGCGCAGCATATAGGCATGCAGTTGCAGGTAGAGCCCGTTCATCAAGCGCAGGGGCTTAAATTCATCCTCGGTCAACGCGCCGGAGATGCGGCGTTCCACCTGTTTGCGGAACTGTGCGTTCCGCTCTGCAAGAAACGCTTTGTCGAACTCGGTGTAGTTATACATCTGCGTATGCCTCTTGTTTGCCGTGCGCATAGTTGGACGGTCCGGTGCGGCGGAAATCCTCGCGGAAATGGGTGGGTTCGGGGCCGTTTTCGGTTTCAGTGACGTCTGCCAGATAAGCGCCGACAAGGACGTGCGCCTGTGATTGCGCATGTAGGAGCCGCAATTGCGCATCCGCCTCATCGGTCAGAACTTCAGCGTTCTTAAGATCGCGGACCCAGCTGTCATCAGCGGCCAAATAGATCACATCGCCTTCGATCAGGTCACTGGCGGTCACAACTTTGGGCGTAAATTCGCGGGGCATCAGAGCGCCTCCTCAAGCGGGATTTCTAGGGTTTCTGCACTGGCCAGCGCTGCACGCGGCGCCAGGCCAAAAAAGGTGAGGGCAGGGCCGGTTAGCTGGGCGTCCGCCAAATCTGCGGGAAGGCTGGACAGAGTTGTGTCCAACACGCGTTGATCTGCGCGGCTGGCATTTTCCACCACGGTGACAGGCGTGGCCGGCGACGCGCCATGCATCAAAAGCCGTCCCTGAATAAACCGCGCGGCTTTCTTGCCCATATAGATTGCGGCCACCTGACCAGGTTGGGCCAGTGTCTTCCAATCATGATCAGCAAAGCCCTTCATGTCATGTCCGGTGAGAAATCGGACGGAGGCATTGCGCCCGCGTTTTGTCAGGCTTTGACCGATGGCGGCGACGGCGGCGGAGGCCGACGTAATGCCCGGTACGATGTGCCAGCTGATCCCCGCCTCTTCCACCGCGTCAATCTCTTCATCCAAGCGACCAAAAACGGTGGCATCGCCACCTTTGAGGCGGACAACTTGCGCGCCGGTGCGGGCATGCTCGACGATAAGGGCGTTGATGTCATCCTGGCGCATCGACGGGCCAAACCCTTCTTTGCCAGCATCGATCAGTGTTGCTTCACGGCGGGCCAGTTCGAGGATTTCCGGGGCGATCAAGCGGTCGTGGATGATCACGTCAGCCTCGTCCAGCGCGCGGCGGGCTTTTAGTGTCAGAAGCTCGGGGTCGCCGGGGCCCGCGCCCACAAAGGCCACATGGCCGTCTCGCGCTGGTTTGGTGAGGTGATCCGCCAGCAGCTCGTCGAGTGCTGGTTGCACGGCGCCCGGACCCTCGATGAGCGCCTTGGGGCCCGCGTTGAAATAGTAATCGCGCCAGAAGTCGCGACGCGGACGTCCGAACGGAAGCGCGTCTGCGGCTTTTCGGAACGCTTTGCCGATGCGAGCGAGTGTACCAAGGCCCGTTGGCAGTTTTTCTTCAAGGTCTGCTTTGATGGCGCGGGCCAGAACGGGCGCAGCCCCTTCTGTACCTATGGCGATGGTCACCGGATCGCGATCCACGATCGCAGGCGTAATAAACTGGCTGTCTTGCAGGTTGTCGACGATGTTTGTCAGCGCGCCATCCGCACGGGCCAATGCAGTCGTTCGTGCGTCTTCGGCGGCATCTTCGTCCGCGGCATAGAACAACGCTGCGCACATTGCATCACCCGGCTCCATGGGACGGCGGATCAAGGTCAAACGGCCCTGCGCGGCCCAGGTTTCGATTTGTGGGTCGGGATCTTGCGCAAAGACTGTCAGATGAGCATCAGCCTTGAACAGCAGCCGCAACTTGGCCAACGCAGCATCGCCACCGCCCGACAGAACGATCCGTCGCCCGGCAATCGAAAGGAAGATTGGAAAGTGTTGCATGGCCCTCGCCCAGTTATATGCGGTTCTTGATGTCAATATAGGAAAATGTTCCAATAAATCTCCATATGCTTGCACAAATAAGAACAATCGTTCTAAATGGCGGCGTATCAAGAATGAATGGCTCAGATCACAGGAAAAAAGCGAATGTCAGTGCGGATAGACGAGACAGATCGGAAAATTCTGGCTGCGTTGCAGCGAGATGCAGGTCAGTCACTGGACGATATTGCCAAGGCGGTGGGCTCTTCGAAGACGCCAGTTTGGAACCGGATTCGTAAACTACGGGATGCCGGGGTCATCGGTCAGCAAACAGTTGTACTGGATGCGGAAGCGTTGGGGTTCGAGGCCTGCTTTTTTGTTCTTATCCGGACCTCGGAACATGAAGCAGAGTGGCAGAACACCTTTCTTGCCGCTTTGAAGGCCCGGCCCGAGGTGCAGGAGGCGCACCGCTTGGCGGGGGAGATTGATTACATCCTCAAAGTGCGCGTCGAGAATGCGCGGGCCTATGATGAATTCTACCAGGCGCTGATTTCCGAAGTGCGCATCTACAATGTGACGGCCTTGCTTTCGATGGAAGAAATCAAGTCGACCACGATGCTGCCCTTGGACCGGTAATCGCGGAGCGGTTCAATAGGCAACCATCAGCTGCCGCAGCCCGTGAAAGTGGTAGGTGTCGGTGTAAGAGGGATTTTCGGTCAATTGAAGTCTTGGACAGCGTGCAAAGAGGCGCGGCAAGGCAATCTGCATTTCCAATCGTGCCAAAGGGGCTCCGACGCAAAAATGCAATCCGCCACCAAAGCTGTGATGCGTCCGGGCGGGGCGGTTCGGTTGGAACTGGCCTGGATCGGGCCACACCGCCGGGTCATGATTGGCTGAGGCCAGAAGCAGCGCCACTTCGTCCCCGCGTCGGAAAGTGTGACCGAAGAGTGTGACGGGTTCATAGGCGTATCGGGTGAAAAGGTGGAGGGGCGGGTCAATGCGCAAAAGCTCTTCCGTGGTTGCTTGGATCCGCTCAGGCTCAAGGACGTCCTTTGACACGTCATGTAGCAGAAGACAGCGCACAGCATTGCCCAGGGCGTGGACCGTCGCTTCGTGCCCGGCATTCAAAAGCAGAATTGCTGTTCCGATAAGTTCTTCCTCGGAAAGGATCACGCCGTCCTCGGTCGCACCAATCAGAGTAGAGAGTAGATCGTCGACAGGGCGCCTGCGTTTTTCTGCAATCTGGGCGCGCAGATAATCCGTGAATTCCGCAGCGGCGGTGTTCGCGGCGTCTTCGGTCGCGCGATTGCGGTTGGCTTGGTACATCGCGACCATAGCGTGCGACCAATCCAGCAAAAGCGGACCATCCTCTTCCGGGACCCCAAGGAGGCGGGCGATCACAGTGACGGGGATCTGGGTGCAATAGGCAGCCAGCAGATCAAAAGGACCAGAAGGAAAGGCATCGACCAGTTCATCACAAAGCGTGATCAGCTCTGGCTCAAAGCGGGCAATCCGCCGGGACGTAAAAGCACGCAGGACCTGGCTGCGCAACCGCGTGTGGCGTGGCGGTTCGGCATCGAGCATTGAATGTTGTTCCACCGCCCAGAAGGCGCGCAGGTGGTCGGGCTGGGCCGTACTTACCTCTGTGGGTTTTTCCCGCCCAAACCTTTTGTCCCGTAGGATAGTGTGCACCGCCTCATGCGTGGTGGCGACAACCATGGCGTAGTCCTCCCACCACACCAGATCGCCCGCGGCGCGGGCACGGGCATAGAACGGGTAGGGGTTTTGCACAAAACTGTGGTTGGTGGGGGATTGGCTCAGGTGTTGCATGTAGTGCACCGTGACCAGAGCCTCTGGTCAATGCAAGCCGCGCTTTGCTAGGCTGTTTGGCATGCAATACGGACGCATCTCCAGAGCGTTGATCATTCTCGCCTTTTTGCTGTCGGTGGCAGGGTTGTCCTTGGCCATTTGGCGCTATGGGTTGGCGCAGGCTTTGGATCAGGTTTCCCTGCGAGCCGCGTCTGATCTGGAATTGGCCAGTGACCGCCTCAGTACACAATTGCAACGCTATCAAGAATTAGCGGTTCTGATGGCTGACCATCCGGCGCTAACGGCCTTGGACACGCCGACGGAACGCGCAGCGGCAAGTGCACTCTTGTTGGAAGCCGCGGACAAGACGGCGGCGTTAGATGTGATTTACGCCGATACGCAAGGGCGTGTGCGTGCTGCGGCGCATGGGATCATGGGCTCTGATCTGTCTGGTGCCGCTCAATTCCAACGGGCACTGCAAGGGGCGCTGGGCAGCGGTCACGGGTTGGTCGGCCCCTTGGACGAACGCGCCTATGTCTATGCTGCGCCAAGCTTTTCTCCGACTGGCGCCGTTACAGGGGCGTTGATCGTTGCAGTGGATGTCGAAGATGTGGAGCAAACCTGGCGGGGATCGAACCCTGCGGTGTTCTTCACGGATCTGCGTGGGGAGGTCTTCATTTCCAATCGGTCAGAGCTTTTGGGCTGGCGCAGACCACCAGGCGAACCCGGCTTGATCCCGCAGGGCGACGTAACTGCCCCGTTCGCAGCCAGATATGTGGGGCCGCATGAGATTTGGCAAATCGGTTGGGGGCCGTATCTACCGGACCGTGCGTTGCATATGGTGCGCGATCTGCCGGTTATCGGTCTGACCGGCGAAGTGTTGGTAGATATCGATCCCGCACGCCGGCTAGCTGCGCTTCAGGCCGCTGTCGTTGCGGCTGTGTGTCTGGCCTTTGGTGCCTTGTTGATCCTGGCCACCGAACGCCGTCGGACTCTGGCCCGGGCCAATGTCGTTCTGGAAAGCCGGGTTGAGGCGCGAACGCAGGCGCTGCGGGATACGAATACGCAGTTACGGCGCGAGATCTCGGAACGCCAGGAAGCGGAAGCCGCTTTAAAACAAGCGCAATCGGATCTGGTGCAGGCGGGCAAGCTTTCGGCGCTTGGACAAATGAGTGCGGGCATCAGTCATGAGCTGAACCAGCCATTGATGGCCATTCAGTCCTTTGCCGACAATGGCAAGGTGTTCCTCAAGAAAGGCAATGTGACAGAGGCCTCAGATAATCTGGGTCGCATTGCGGGGCTCGCGCATCGCATGGGGCGTATCATTCGCAACTTACGGGCTTTTGCCCGGCAAGAGGCGGAGGCAGTGGCCCGCGTTGATATCATTGCTGTGCTCGACAGCGCGTTTGAGTTAACCCAGGCGCGTTTGGGCCATGATGGCGTTACATTTGAATGGAATGCGCCCGAGGGCCCATTATGGGTCAAAGGGGGCGAGGTTCGATTGGGTCAGGTTTTTGTCAATTTGATCAACAACGCCGCAGATGCGATGGCAGAAAGCCCTGAGAAGTCTGTCCGCGTTGATGTCCGCAGCCATGTTGACAGCGTGATCATCGACGTCACCGACAGCGGACCGGGTATTGAGGCGCCCGAAAAGATCTTTGAGCCGTTTTACACCACCAAGGAGGTGGGTGCGTCCGAAGGTATGGGGCTGGGCCTCTCGATCTCGTATGGGCTCGTGCAGAGCTTTGGGGGTGCGATCCGCGGGAAAAATCGGGAGGATGCCCAAGGCGCTGTCTTTACCGTGGAATTGGCGCGCTGGGTCGAGGATGCGCTGGAGGCTGCCGAATGAGCAATCCACCCGTTCTGATTGTAGATGACGATGTCATGGTGCGCACGGCGTTGGCCCAGTCGTTGGAACTCGCGGACTATCCGGCCATCGCGACCGGGTCCTTTGTCGCGGCAAAGGATCATATCACCCGCGATTTCAACGGGGTCATCCTGTCGGATATTCGTATGCCGGGCCGTGACGGATTCCACTTGCTGGGCTATGCGCGAGAGATTGATGAGGATCTGCCCGTTATCCTGCTGACGGGCGAAGGGGACATTCCCATGGCGGTGCGGGCCATGGACCAAGGGGCGTTTGATTTCCTCGAAAAACCCTGTGCGGCCTCTGACCTGATAGCGGTGTTGGAGCGCGCAATTGCCCAGCGGGCCGAAGTGCTCACGACGCGCACGCTGGTAGCAGAACGGGAAGCCGGTGATCCGGCATCCCGCCTGATCTTTGGCGTGTCGAACCTTGCCGAAGGGTTGCGGGCCCGTATTCGACGACTAGCTCGCGCGGACGGGGCTGTTTTGGTTACTGGCGCGCCAGGCAGTGGTGTGTCGAAAGTCGCGGAAGTTCTTCATCTATGCTCGGATCGGGCGCAGGGGCCTTTCGAAAAACGCGCGGCATCCGGTTTAATGCCCGACGCGTTGGCGCAAGCACTGAACGTCAGCGCGGGCGGTTCTCTGTTCATAGATCAGGTCGACATGTTGCCTGCGAACACCCAGATGGCATTGATCGAAGCGCTTGATGCCATGCCGGTTGCGCGTATTATCGCGGGCAGCACAGACGCCCTGACCGGCGAGAATGAGCAGATTAATCCTGATCTCTATTATCGTTTGCAGGTCATGACCGTGCGCATTCCTGCGCTGGGCGAGCGACCAGAGGATATCCCGGTGCTGTTTCGTCACTATGTTCTACAAGCCTGCGAACAGGCCGGTCTGGAACCGCCGCAAGTCACCCCTGACGTCGTGGCGCGGCTGATGGCGCGGGACTGGCCGGGTAATGCCCGCGCGCTGATGTCGGAAGCTATGCGGTTCGCGCTCGATCTTCAGGATGACATCGCCCCGCAAGATGGATTGGGGCTGGTCGAGCAAATGGCGCAAATCGAACAATCTTTGTTGGAAGCAGCCTTGCGCCGGTCCGGTGGTCGGGCAAGTGATGCCGCCCAAGCGCTGAAGCTGCCGCGCAAGACCTTTTATGACAAATTGGCCCGGTACGGGATCAAACCAGAGCGGTTCCGGGCTTAGACGCAACAGGTGTTGTGCGGATTTCCGCACATTCGGGCAATGCGGTTGTGCGAGATTTCGCACTGGCGGTTTTCTGACCGGTTTCAGAGACGTGAATTCATCAAGATAAATATATGATTACACAAGATATATTCTGATGATCTGTTTGCGGAACACGAAAACTTGAGTGCACCGATTCGATTCGCTTCACTCTTTGCAGCGCACCGAATCTGCGTTCGACGGCACGAATCCAATCGTGCCAGGGGACAAAAAACCGGAGGAGACTTACATGAAACGCCTAACAACGGCGGCGACCGCCATTGCATTGAGCCTTGCCGCGACAGCGGGTTTTGCCGCTTGTGATGACGGGGAAATCGTCGTCAAGTTCAGCCACGTGACCAACACCGACAAGCACCCTAAAGGGATTGCCGCATCGTTGTTGGAACAACGTATCAATGACGAAATGAACGGAACAATGTGCATGGAGGTCTTCCCGAACTCCACGCTTTACAACGATGACAAGGTGCTGGAAGCGATCCTTCAAGGGGACGTACAGCTGGCCGCGCCGTCGCTTTCAAAGTTCGAAAAGTTCACCAAGCAGTTCCGCCTGTTCGACTTGCCATTCATGTTTAAAAACATCGAAGCAGTGGATGCATTCCAGGCATCTGACGCCGGTCAGGCAATGAAAGACAGCATGCAGCGCCGTGGTTTGCAGGGGCTGGAGTTCTGGCACAACGGCATGAAGCAAATGTCGGCTAATGTTCCGCTGATGGACCCATCCGATGCCAATGGCCTGAAATTCCGGGTACAATCATCGGATGTGCTGGTGGCACAGATGGAAGCGATCGGTGGATCGCCGCAGAAAATGGCCTTCTCCGAAGTGTATGGCGCCCTGCAACAAGGCGTTGTCGACGGGCAGGAAAACACCTGGTCAAATATCTATGGCCGCAAATTCTTTGAAGTGCAGGACGGTGTAACCGAAACCAATCATGGCATCATCGACTATCTGGTAGTGACCTCCGTCGACTGGCTGGACAGCCTGGACGCGGATGTACGCGATCAGTTCCTGACCATCCTGACGGAAGTAACCGAAACACGGAATGGTGAGGCGTTCGCAGTAAACGAATCCGCCAAAGCTGCGATTACTGAAGCAGGCGGCACCATTCGCCAACTGACACCAGAACAACGTGAAGCCTGGGTGGCCGCGATGCGCCCGGTCTGGGATCAGTTCGAAGGTGACGTGGGTCAAGATATGATCGACGCGGCACAAGCGATTAACGCGGGCATCTAAGCCTCGTTCTTCGGCGCGAGGGGTTGGAGGAGGCTCCTCGCGCCGCATTTGCAAGCGGGCGGACAGAACGCCTTTGATGCGTCAGCGCCCGTTTGCTTAGTTTTCCCAAGGGACAGTGATATGACGGGACATTCTCACGGTCCGCGCGGCTGGAGCGACAAGATCGAGGAGACGCTGATCGCGATCCTGCTGGGTCTGATGACGGCAATCACCTTTGCCAATGTTGTGGCGCGGTTTCTGAATTCGAACATTCTCTGGGCGCTTGAAGCGACGGTGTTTATGTTCGGCTGGCTGGTGCTGTTGGGCGCAAGCTATGCGGTCAAGAAACGGTCGCATCTGGGCGTCGATGCGATCATCAACATGGTCAGCGCGCCAACCCGCCGGATTCTTGGCCTGATCTCGGTCGCCGCCTGTCTGATCTTTTCGCTGCTCTTGTTGAAAGGCTCGTATGATTATTGGGCCGTCTTTGCGGATCTTCCGCCCACATCCGGGCGCTGGTTCCCGACGGGGTTCGAGGAAAAGTTCCGCAGTCAGTCGTTCTATGAAGTCGATGATATCCCAATGCTCGCCCCATTTCGCTTCCTCGAAGGGTTGATCAATTACGGGGACGAATACGAAAAACTGCCCAAAGTGGTGCCTTACTTGGTGTTGCCGGTGTCGATGCTGCTGTTGCTCTACCGGTTTTTGCAGGCCGCCTTGTCCATTTGGCACGGTCACGAAGACCGTTTGGTGGCCAGCCATGAGGTTGAGGAAGAGCTCAACGAAGTGCGCGCTCAGAATGAGGAGCGTGGCTGATGGACGTTGTCATTCTCTTTTCCATGGTGATTGGCCTATTGCTCATCGGTGTCCCGATCGCGGTGTCACTGGGCCTCAGCTCCACCCTGTTTCTTCTGATCTATTCAGACAGTTCGCTCGCATCGGTCGCCTCAACCCTTTTTGAAGCATTTGAAGGCCACTTCACGTTGTTGGCGATCCCGTTCTTCATCCTCGCTTCGTCTTTCATGACGACCGGCGGTGTGGCGCGGCGCATCATCCGGTTCTCTATTGCTTGCGTGGGACATCTGCCGGGCGGTTTGGCGATTGCGGGTGTCTTTGCCTGTATGCTTTTTGCGGCCTTGTCTGGGTCGTCGCCCGCAACCGTTGTGGCAATCGGGACCATTGTTATCGCAGGCATGCGTCAGGTCGGTTACTCCAAAGATTTCGCTGCTGGTGTGATCTGTAATGCGGGCACGCTGGGCATTCTGATCCCGCCATCCATCGTGATGGTGGTCTATGCCGCCGCGGTGGAAGTG
>CAYODE010000095.1:0-14379 GCA_964402685.1 uncultured Aestuariivita sp.
GCGCGCAATTTCGCAGTTGGCATCACGTTCAAGAAAACCGAAGTGATCCTGTCAGTGCTCGTTGGCCTTGTGGTCTTGGGCGAAGGGGTGTCGATCGCCGGTCTTGTTGCAATCTTGCTCGGCGTCGCTGGTGTTTTGCTTCTGTCAAAAACACCTGGCATTGAAGGGCGCTGGTGGCAGCATCTGGGCAGCCGTGCTGTGGCGTTGGGGTTGGCCTCAGGCCTTTTGTTTGCAATTTCCGCTGTGAGCTATCGTGGAGCAACGCTGCAACTCGACGCAACAGATCCATTGTTGCGCGCAGGAGTTACTCTGTCGGTCGTTGTAAGCTGGCAAGTGCTGGTGATGGCCGTTTGGTTGGCAGTTAGGGACCCTGGTGAAATCGCAGCGGTCTGGCGTAGCCGGCGTGTCGCGTTATGGGTCGGGCTCACCAGCATGGGGGGCTCGCTGTGCTGGTTCGTGGCATTTGCCCTGCAAACGGCGGCTTATGTCAAAGCCCTTGGTCAAGTGGAGCTGTTGCTTAGTCTGATGGCTTCGGTCCTGTTCTTCAAAGAAAGTGTAACACAACGCGAAATCGCCGGTATGGCGTTGCTGGTTGCGTCCATTCTTGCGCTGGTTCTGGTGATCTGAACCTTACCGGTGCTCAGGCTGAGCATGTCCATGCAGACGCAGGAACAGGCTCGCCTCGTCATTGTTCTTGAAATAAGGAACCGAGCTGGGCGGTGCGACCGTATGCAGCCGACTTTCCACCTCTGCCAAAACCACTTCGGTAATAAAGGGCAAGTCAAAGCCTCGTGCGTCTGTCAACGGGATCCACTGAAGGTGACTCAGCTCTTCGGAAGCGTGCGAGAAATCGTCAAGGTCGCCTTGGATATGCTCCGCATCCACGAGAAAGAAGCGGGCGTCGAACCGACGTGGCCGGCCCGGCGGGGTCAAGGCGCGAAACACGAACTGCAAAGGGTCTGCTGTCGGTAGAAAACCCATCCGGGCAAAGGTTTTCCAATCAGGGTGCGGCTCGTGTGGCCATGGACCTGGCCGCCCAAGGATCAAACCAGTTTCCTCCCACAGTTCGCGCACTGCCGCGGCACCCAACGCGCGCTGCATATCCGCCGGTGCATCGTCTGCTAGGCGCGAATAGCAGGGTTCGGTCACGTCGGAAATAAGGGGCACATCGGCATCGGCCGGATCCACCGCGCCGCCAGGGAAAACAAACTTGTTGGGCATGAAGGCCGCTTTGGCGCCGCGCTGTCCCATCAGAATGGCGGGCGTCGTGCGGCGATCGCGTAAAACGATAACGGTTGCTGCGTTCCTGACGGCGGTTTTGTCGATCTCTGCCACGTGGCGTGCCCTTTCTTTGGCGCGCACGTGTCAGGCTGGTTTGCCGAACCCGTACATCTCGCGGGCCCATTGGTACCCGACGATCGCCCCTTTCAATCTGGGCAATAGGTAAAGCGACAAACCCACACATCCAACCGCAAAGATCGTGAACAGTGTCAGCGGGTCAGGACGGAATTGCACAAAGACGACGTGCAGAAGCGGTGCCATGAGGTGGCCAACAATCAAGATGGTCAGATAAGCCGGGCCATCATCTGCCCTATGATGATGAAGCTCTTCGCGACAGACGGGGCATGAAGCATTCACCTTCAAATAGCCCTTCATCACTTGCCCATTGCCGCATTTCGGACAACGACGGCGCCAGCCACGGGCCAGCGCAGGCCAGAGTGGCCTAGGCTCGGATCGCGGCTCATTGCCGATTTCAACGTGTTTTTGACTGTCTAACATGGCTCACCTCAGTGCGGATAGTGTGATCCCGGGCCCATGAAGTTTTAAGACGACAGATTGGCCTTGCGTCGCGATGTCGCAAAATCCGCGGGCGCTTCAGAAAAAACTGCGACGGAATATGACGGGTGGTGCGTTCTTACTCATACGAACGGCCGGAATGAACTGGCCGAAGAACAAATGAGGATGTTGATATGAAACGATTTTCCTTTATGGCAGGCATCTGTGCGAGCGCGCTTGCATTGGCAAGTGTGTCCAGCATGGCTCAGGCGGCTGAGCAAGATCGGCCAAGTTTCGGAACACTGGACAGTGACGGCTCAGGGGAGATCACGCAAAACGAACTGGACGCGCTCGGAAAGGCCCGGTTCGAAGCACGAGATACCAACGGCGATGGCGCTTTGGATAAATCGGAACTCTTGGCTACGGCCACGCAACGGACCGAAGCGCGGGTTGATCGGATGATCAAACGCCTTGATACCAATGCCGATGGCTCCATCAGCCAAGAGGAAATGGATGCGCGCCGTGATACAGGCCGGGTCTTTGCACGAATGGACACTGATGGCTCAGGTGGGTTGTCGGAGGCTGAATTCGAAGAAGGAAAGGAACGGATGCAGCGTCGTATGAAAGAACGTCGCCTGCAGAAAAGCGACAACGAATAGCATCTGAGTTTGCACCGTGCGATCCCATTGGTGGATCGCACGGCATTTGGACTGTATGAACAAGTGCAAGTGTTCCGGCAGGTGATCCCTCTGACTGATGCAATCTCTGACGATGTGCTCTTGGCGCGCTATGCCGACGGTGATGCTTCTGCTGCATCCGCGTTGGCAGAGCGCCACGGTGGCCGATTGATTGGGTTGGCTTGGCGGTTGCTGAATGACCGGACAGAGGCTGAGGACGTGGCGCAAGAAGCCATGTTGCGTCTGTGGCGCATCGCACCGCATTGGGAGACCGGACGCGCTCAGGTTTCGACTTGGCTGTACCGTGTTGTGAGCAATCTTTGCACGGACCGGTTGCGCAAAAGGCGGCGCGCACGAGTGGGGTTGGATGATATCGATGACCCTGCCGATCCCGCGCCATCGGCCGCGGATATGATGCAGACGGCCGCTCGGAATGCGGCCTTGCGGGATGCGCTTGAGGCGCTTCCGGAACGACAGAGACAGGCGGTGGTTTTGCGGCATATTGAAGGGCAGACGAACCCGGATATTGCCGCGATGATGGACATCAGTGTCGAGGCGGTGGAAAGTCTGACAGCGCGAGGCAAACGTGCGCTTGCTCAGATTTTGGCCGGACGACGCGCAGAGTTGGGGTTTGAACATGAGTGATGACAAGCTGACCGAAGAGGAACTGGACGCTCTGTTCCACGCAGCGCAACACGACCAACATGCGCCGTCTGCAGATTGGCTGGCGCGGGTCACCCACGACGCCGAACACGAGCTGGCTTTCTCGGCTCAGCCTGTTCAGCAGCCGTCGCTGTTGACTCAATTTGTTTCTGCGCTGGGCGGTTGGCAAGGGTTCGGTGGTATGGCCGTTGCCTGCGCAGCCGGGCTTTGGATTGGAATTTCTCCCCCTGACCTTGTTGGTGATCCCGTAGGAATGGCGCTTGGTTCGGACAGTACCGTCGATGTCCTGACGGACTCGCCATTTGAGTTTGCCGGTCTGTTGGACGAGGGGTGAAACATGGCTAAGGAATCTCCAGCCGACAAACCTAAATTGTCCCTTGGCCTTCGGGTCATATTCGGCCTGTCCATTGCGTTGAACCTGTTGGTCGTAGGCGCGCTTGTGGGCGCGGGCTTGCGCCCGGACCCGCCAGGGCGCGACTTCGGTGCACGGATGAGCTTGGGGCGCGTTCTTTACAAAGAGCTCCCACGCGAAGATCGACGTACGCTGCGCCGCGAGGTCCGTCAAAGGGTGGATCGTGAGACGCTGCGCCAAGCGAATGTGGCCTCAGAACTCTATGACGCGTTGCGCGCGGAACCATTTGACCCGGACGCGATCAACCAACTGATGGATCGTCAGGCACAGGCGCAGCGTACCGGGCAGGCCGCGATGCGCGAAAGTTGGATAGAGGTCCTGTCGGGCATGAGTGCGGCGGAGCGCATTGCCTATGCAGAACGTTTGCGTCAGGCGGCCCGGGCGCAGCCGGCCGCAAAGGATTGATCACGCAGCATTCACCATATTGATTTGGTTCCGACCTGCCCCTTTCGCCTCATACAGGGCATCGTCGGCGAGTTTCAAAAGGTCTAACGCGCTGTCTTTCGCGGTTTTGAACTTCAGGCATTGAAAGCAACAGACAGCGACGCCAATGCTGACTGTCATGTCGATCGGCAGATGGGAATTCGGATCCTGAAAGGGAGTTGCATCCATGCGCGTACGCAACCGCTCTGCCGCGCGCATCGCGTCGTTCCTCGTGCTGTCGGGCAAGACAATCAGGAACTCCTCTCCGCCAATGCGTGCAATCAGATCCTCCGCGCGGAGGTCGCCGGATAAACGCGCGGCGGCCTCAGTAAGGACCGCATCGCCTGCAATGTGACCGTAGGTGTCATTCACCCGTTTGAAGTGATCCAGATCGGCCACCATCACTGCAAATCCGCGACCGGTTCGAAGGTTTGTTTCAATAATTCGGTTCAAATAGGACATTGCATATCTGCGATTGTACAAGCCGGTCATCGGGTCGCGCACAGCGTCACGCAACCCGTTTTTGACCGATTTGCGCAACCTGTCTTGCGTGTGTTTCTGTGCGATTTGTGAACCGACGCGCAATGCCAACTCCGGCGCATTAAACCCGTGCGTCATCAGATCGCCCGCCCCAAGATCCAAAGCATCTGCTGCGAGCTCCTGGTTGGCGCAATCTGCTGTGATTGCCAGCACACCGGAATGACGCGTTTTTGGATTGGCCCGTATGTCTGCCAAAAGTCGTAAACCTTTTGCGCCAAGCGGTCCGTGTAATCCGAGGACAAAGACGTCGGGCAGGGTGTCGGCCACGATCTGACCTAGGCCGTCCTGGAAGCTATGGGCAGAGAGATCTGCATCTGGCAGCGATGGGTTCAATCCGTTTCGCCAGTCGATGGCAGTGGCCGTCTCAGGCGTAAGGATCGCCACTTTCGCTCTGTCTGCAAAACTTGCCTGCGCTTCTGCAAAACCTAAAGCGCGTGCAGTGCCGTCCCGCAAATTCAACTCCTCAACGCCCGTGCGAGCACGAATAAGACTGCGTACGCGCGCTTGTAGGATCACATCCTGAAATGGTTGGGCAAAAACGTCGTCGGCGCCAGCACGCAACATACGGATTCGGTCGCTATCCAAATCGCATTCGGTAATGACAATCAGAGGGACGTTACGCATCAATTGGCTTGCTTTGATTGTTGCGCACAAAAGCGCCGCCCGCATATCCGGCAGATTGTCAGACACTATAATCAGAGCAGGGGGCTGGAGTTCGGCGACCCGCAACAGTTCCGCGCCAGTCGCAGCCATGCGCACGTCGTACGACCACGGTGCGAGTTTTGCCTTGAGCAAGATGCGATTGGTGGAAACCGCATCGGCGATTAAAACGGTTCCCTGCAAAGTGTTCCTCGCGTTGTCCTGCTTGACCTCTGCGTGCCAGTCTTTAGGTGTTTCGGTTAACAAACCCTTTCCGAGATAGAAAAAAGTCTTCCCTTCTATGGCTATGACGCAAGAGACTGCAGAAACTGTCGCGTTGCAGGCGCTAGGTTGGCTGGTGGGTAATGAAGAGCTTTTGCCAATTTTCCTGGGGTCGTCTGGAGCGGCGGAAGCAGACTTGCGTGCCCGCGCAACAGATCCGGAGTTTCTGGGCTCGGTATTGGAGTTTCTCACCATGGACGACGCTTGGGTTATGGCGTTTTGCGATGCGCATGGACACAGCTATGACACACCGCTTCAAGCGCGTTGGGCACTGCCGGGCGGCGCACCCGTGAACTGGACCTGATGGTTATGGTCCAGGCTATATTGTTCGACAAAGACGGAACGCTTTTTGACTTCGCCGCCACGTGGGAGGCCTGGGCGGCAGGATTTCTGTTGCGTGCTGCCGACGGCGACAGGGCGCGCGCGGCCGAAGTTGGTCTGGCCATCGGATTTGACCTGCGAACGCGCAGTTTTTTCCCCGACAGCGTCGCCATTGCCGGTACGCCCGGTGAGGTGGCTGAGGCCCTCATGCCTCACTTTCCCGGTGCCGAGGTCGAAAGCTTCCTCGATATGATCAATGAAGAGGCCGAAACCGCGCCTCAGGCCGAGGCCGTGCCGCTGGCTCCATTTCTCGATGGTCTCAAAACACGTGGATTGGCCCTGGGTGTGATGACCAACGACGCCGAGGCAGTTGCGCATACGCACCTGACCCACTCCGGAGTTAAGGATCGGTTTGATTTCATTGCCGGGTTTGACAGTGGTTACGGGGCGAAACCGTCACCGGCTCCGCTGTTGGCATTTTGTGATGCTGTGGCGGTTGACCCGACGCAGACGGTCATGGTCGGTGATAGTACTCATGACTTGATTGCCGGCCGTCGTGCAAACATGCGCACTGTGGGCGTGTTGACGGGCATGGCAGATCGGCGCACGCTGACGCCCCATGCCGACATCGTCCTGCCCGACATTGGCCATTTGCCGAAATGGTTGGATACAGTCGCCTAAAAAACCTGGAGGAAACCAAACTCATGTCCAAAGTTGAAGATCGTCTGGCTGAACGCGGTTTGGTCCTGCCTGAACCCTTGAAAATCCCAGAAGGAATGGTGTTGCCCTTTCCCGAAGTGAACATTCGCGGTGACCGGGCGGTCATTTCGGGGCAGGGGCCGTTGAACCCCGATGGCACCCTGTCTGGACCTTTCGGGAAAGTCGGCGTTGATGTGACCGTCGAAGAGGCCAACAAGCTGGCCGAGATGACAGGCCTGGCCATGATCGCCGCGTTAAACCGTGCACTCGGCGATTTGGACCGCGTCACGGGCTGGGTTCGCGTGTTTGGCATGGTCAATTGCGCCCCAGATTTTTCGCAGCAACCCGCTGTGATCAATGGATTTTCAAACCTGATCCTCGATGTTTTCGGACCCGATATCGGACGCCATGCACGGTCTGCCGTGGGAATGGGTGCACTTCCGATGCAAATGGCGGTCGAGATTGAGGGTGAGGTTCAATTCAACGTCTGAGCGTGGGCGATACGCCAGACCGAATAAAAAACGACAAGATGCGTCGCAAATAGCACCGCAAGCTTCGCGGACTTACAGCCTTACTTGATCCACCGGCATTTGGAGGGTTCAAGCATGGCAGAAGCGGCAACACGCAGACGGCGCGGCGGAGGACGAGCGGGCGCTGCCGAGCGGCGCGGCGCAGCTTTGATCGAACAAATGCCCTGGCGCATTCCGGTCAATATCGACAAACCAACAGAGCCGCTGAGCCCAGAGGGTGTTGAAGCCGTCCACGACGGCGCGATGCGCATCCTGGAAGAAATCGGGATACAGTTTCTAAATCCTGAGGCGCTTGAGATCCTACGCGAAGCAGGCTGCACGATCGAAGGTGAAAACGTTCGTATGGGTCGTGACTTTGTCATGGAGATGGTGGGCAAAGCTCCGTCGGAATTTGAAATCGCCGCCCGCAACCCGGCCCATAACCTGCCCATCGGTGGCAAGCACATTGTCTTTGGCAATGTCTCTTCTCCACCAAACTACTTCGACCTTGAGATCGGCAAGAAGGTTCCCGGAAACCGTGAGCAATGCGCGAACCTGCTTAAACTGACGCAGTACTTCAACTGCATCCATTTCGCAGGCGGTTACCCGGTCGAACCCGTGGATCTGCACGCCTCGGTCCGCCATCTCGACGTGCTTTATGACAAGCTGACGCTGACCGACAAAGTCATGCACGCCTATTCACTGGGAAAAGAGCGCGTCGAAGACGTGATGGAGATGGTTAAAATCGCAAATGGGCTGACCGAAGAAGAGTTCTGCGCCAAGCCCTACATGTACACGAACATCAACTCGACCTCTCCGCTCAAGCACGACTTCCCTATGATCGACGGCTGTTTGCGGCTGATCCGCCGGGGTCAGGCAGTTGTCGTGACACCATTCACACTGGCTGGTGCAATGGCGCCGGTCACCATGGCCGGGGCGGTAGCCCAATCGATTGCTGAGGGTCTGTGCGCCATTGCGCTCTTCCAATACGTCGCTCCGGGGTGTGCCTGCGCGATCGGCACGTTCACGTCAAACGTGGATATGAAATCCGGTGCTCCGGCCTTTGGGACACCGGAGTACATGCGCTCGACTCAGATGACCGGGCAAATGGCACGTTTTTACGGACTGCCTATGCGGTCGTCGGGTGTTTGTGCGGCCAATGTCCCGGATGGGCAGGCGATGTGGGAGACCTCAAACAGTCTGTGGGCGGCTGTCCAATCTGGCACCAACATGGTCTATCACGCGGCAGGCTGGCTGGAAGGCGGGCTGATCGCATCGCCCGAAAAGTTCATCATGGATTGCGAAGTCCTGCAGATGATTCAACGCTATATGGAGCCGGAAATCATCGCCACCGGACCGGATGAGATCGCCCTGGACGCAATCAAGGACGTTGGCAGCGCTGGCCACTTCTTTGGCATCCAACACACGCAAGACCGATATACCACAGCCTTTTACCAACCGTTCCTGTCGGATTGGAAAAATTTCGAGGCCTGGGAAGTTGCCGGTGGCATCTGGACGCCGGAACGCGCCCACCGCATGTTCAAAGAAATCATCGGCAGCTTTGAGGCGCCGTCTATGGACGCGGGCGTAAAGGAAGAGCTTGCGAGCTTTGTTGAAAGGCGCAAATCCGAAGGCGGAGCGCCAACCGACTTCTGACGCCCAAAAACACGGATGCGCTCCGTGTCAATCGTCTTGGCCACTAGGCCATGAGGTTGTAGCCTGACATCGGCGGATCAGGGACAGCCCATGGGTGACGGTGACAGTGACGCCGGAATTGGCGCGCGGATATTCTTAGTTGGGTTCGGGGCAATCGCAGCCTTTTGCTTGTGGGTTTTAGCCGACAGTTGGGGCGCGAATATCCTTGGTGCGCGGCTTTTCCTGGCGCTCTTTTCCTTCTCGGCAGTGTTCTTTACAATAAGCCTCGCGCTTACTGGTCCCTTGGATATCGGGCGATCCGTCTTGGGTGGACTGATACTGGCGGTGCCAGTCTCGGGCTTGGTCACTTGGGCGGGGTTCCGCTTTGACGAAGCCAGCCAGTTCCTTGACGATCCGTCAGCGTTGGCCATCGGTGGCGTGATTGTCCTGTTCGCAACGCCATTTGTGTCGACGTTTCTGACCGATCGTAACAGATGGTTGGACTATGAGGTTTTGTTCGACACCGCATGGACAATCACAGTGCGCTATATCGCAGGCTGGTTGTTTGTCGCGATTTTTTGGGTGGTGGTCTTCCTCTCTAACGCACTTCTGGAACTGGTCGAGATCGACGTCATAGAACTGCTTTTCGACGTCGATTGGGTCCGCTTTGCGCTCAGCGGTGCTATGTTGGGCCTGGGATTAGCGGTCGCGTTCGAGTTGCGGGAGTATGTGTCTCCGCATTTGATGCTGCGGTTGTTGCGGCTGCTTTTGCCGATCTTGCTTGCCGTTGTTGCGGTGTTTGTTGCGGTTCTACCGTTTCGCGGGCTTACCCAGCTGTTTGGCGAATTCTCCTCTGCCGGCATCTTGATGGGCGTTGCTATTGCGGCAATTTCGCTGATCTCAATTGCCCTGGACCGGGACGACGTTTTTGGCATCAATACCTATGGTATGAAGGTCGCAACCCGCGCTTTGGCGATCCTTGTTCCGGTGCTCAGCGGCTTGGCATTGTGGTCGGTCATCTTGCGCGTGCAGCAATATGCATGGACACCTGAACGCGTTCTGGCGTTAACGGCGGCGCTTGTTTTGCTGTTGTATGGCGTGATTTACGCTGGGGCCGCGTTGCGCGGACGCGGGTGGCGCGGCGCCATTAGACGCAGCAACGTCACAATGGCGTTGTTGTCGCTTGCCGCTGCAGCGCTGTGGCTCACCCCAGTATTGAATGCAGAGCGGATTTCATCTCAAAGTCAACTCGCACGCTATATGTCAGGGCTAGCGACACCCGAGCAAATGCCACTTTGGGAGCTATCTGGCGAGTGGGGCCGGGCAGGGCAAGCCGTTTTGGCCGAACTGAGTACGCTGTCCGAGAGCCGTCCCGATCCTGAACTCGCGGCGCGCTTGGCTGCGCTCGAGGGCACCGGATCCCGATTTGCGTTTGAGCGGCAGGTGGACAATCAAACTGCACAAAGCCGGTTGGATGATCTTGTACCGCTGATTGCTGTGCCGCCGCAGGCGACGGTTTCCCTCACCGAAGAAATGTTCTCGGACCTCCCGGAGTATCGTTTGTCCCGTTGGCAAGATGGATGCGCGCGACGCGACCCAAATACACCAACATGCGTCTGGATCGCCGGGCCTTTCTTGCCCGGGATTGCAGCGACGGATCAGGCCATTCTGCTATTCACTGAAGGATCTCGTGTTGTTGCGAACCATGTGGTTCTGGAAAACGGACGTATCTTGGAGCGGGTTCGCGAACTCTATGATCCCGCGACAGGCATGTGGGGGGAGTTACCCGCAGACGCTATTGCGCAGGTGTTGAACGGGGAGTTTTCTATTCAACCCAGCGGAATATCAGCATTGGAACTGCAGGATCTCAGCCTTGTGCCCGGCAACTAACCGGTTACCCGGGTAAAAGTCGTTACAATCCAATGTATTGAACGCTTATTAAGACCTGTCCGTGCACGTTACCCCCCGGTGATGGAGGTGCGGCGGGTATGTATGGATTGATCAACAAGGCCATCGAGATTTTTGTGACCGATACCTATGGCGCGGCGCGGTGGCAGGCGGTCATGGGGCAGGCCGATTTGGGTGTCACGCAGTTTGAAGCGATGTTGCCTTATGATGCGCATGTCACCGATGGGTTACTGCTAGCAATGAGCGTCGTTCTGGGCCGGTCCTCCGCCCATATGCTCGAGGATCTGGGCACGTACCTTGTCGTTAGCCCTTCCATGCCTTCCTTCCGGCGGCTTTTGAGGTTCGGTGGTGTGGATTACGTTGATTTCCTGCATTCGCTTGAAGACATGCCCGATCGGGTTCGCCTCGCCGTCGCGGATCTGCGGTTGCCCGCGCTGGATCTGATCGAACGGCCCAATAACGTGTTCCATCTGCACTGCCACGCGGGTTTACCAGGCTATGGTCACGTGATGCTTGGTATTCTACGCGCCATGGCAGATGACTACGGGGCACTCGCCGTTCTTGAGCTGAACTCTCATGCATCTGGCGGGGCAGATATCACCATCCAAGTAGTGCTGGATGCTTTTTCAGCGGGCAATGCCTTTCAGATGGGGGCGGCTTGGGCATGACACATGAGTTGTCTTTTCTGGATGTGATGTGCCCGATGCATGCGGTTCTTGCCGCGGATGGGTGCATCGTCCATGTCGGGCCCACACTGCGCAAACTTCGATCGCCGTCAGAATTGGTGGGAACGGCTTTTCTGGACAGCTTCGATGTCACGCGCCCGCAAAACATCACCCAAGCCGAACAATTATTGCCTTTGCACGGCAAGACCTTGCATCTGAAAACACAGCACGCGCCACAAATCGGATTGAAGGGAGTCATGGTCCTGCATCCGACCCTTGCGGGGGGCATGATCATTAATCTGTCATTTGGTATTTCGGCGGCTGATGCCGTGAGAACATTCTCTCTTACGAATTCGAATTTTGCACCGACCGACCTGACGGTTGAGATGTTATATCTGCTCGAGGCCAAATCCGTCGTGATGGCCGCATCGCGTCGCCTGAACGAGCGTCTTCTTGAGGCAAGAACGCAAGCAGAGAAACAGGCGGAAACCGATGCGCTTACAGGAGTTGAAAACCGGCGGGGTCTCGATCGTTTCGTGGCCAGGCTTACCGCGCGGCAGGCCGCGTTCACGTTGTTGCATGTGGATCTGGATCATTTCAAAGCGGTCAATGACACGTTGGGTCATGATGCCGGCGACATGGTCCTGCAACAGGCCGCGCAAATCATGTGCGATGAGCTCCGTGACCGCGATCTTGTCGCGCGGGTAGGGGGAGACGAGTTTATCCTGCTGATCGAAGGCGACATGCAAAAGGACGCGGTAGGGGCAATTGGATCGCGAGTGATTACCCGGATCAGTGGTTTGATTGTCTCCGAAGATCATCAGCTGTCGGTAGGATGCAGCATTGGCGCCGTGCTGTCCCATGATGCGGATCCGCCTGTTTTGCATGACCTTTTGAAAGCAGCAGACCTTGCTCTTTACGCATCCAAGGATGCAGGACGGGGGCGGTTCACGATGTATGATCCGATGATTCATGGCGCCGTATCAGCGCAGCAAGTGCTTGACGACCGAAGGCTGATCGCGAAACCTGCCCGGTAACCTGTCCCCGGAGCGGAGATCGTGCCTTGAGCACCCCAACACAGCCTGCGCGGCTCAACCAGGATCCTCATGCGGTTCGCGATCTGCCGGAAAAGTCACTGGAGCTGGCAATCGGTCGTCAAGTGCGCGACCTGCGCAAACGGCAGCGCATGACGGGCGCCGATCTGGCCGCGCAAGCGGGCCTGTCGGTCAGTATGCTGTCCAAAATCGAAAACGGGGTCATTTCGCCGTCGCTGCACACCATTCAGGCCTTGTCTCACGCGTTGGGCGTCCCTTTGGTGACATTGTTTTCCGGATTTGAAGAACCGCGTGGCGCCATGCATGTAAAAGCGGGTGAGGGTGTTGAGACACAGCGCGCAGGCACGCGCGCAGGGCATCAATACCAGCTTCTGGGACATATTGGTGCGAACAACTCCGGCGTGGTGATGGAGCCCTACTTGATAACGTTGACGTCGGACAGTGACCGTTTTCCGGCGTTTCAGCATGCCGGGATTGAGTTGCTTTACGTTCTGGAAGGCACCGTGGGGTATCGGCATGCTGATCAGATCTACAGGCTAGAGCCGGGCGACACGCTGATCTTTGACGCGGACGCGCCGCACGGTCCGGAAGAATTGATTGAATTGCCTGCGCGCTATCTCTCAATCATCTCATACCCTCAACAGGCGGGTTGAAGCGCTCAAAATCTGGGCGGGCGTCACCTCCGCTATGGGACAATCCCCCTTTCTGCTTTGCAAAAGTTTCTCATAGAGAAATAAATTGTATTGTGAGTGACGTTTGATTTCTGTAGCACCACCGTATTCCTTGGGTTGAAAAGAGGTGTCGCATATGTGTGGGATCGTTGGCTTGTTTCTGAAAAACCAGGCGTTGCAGCCACAATTGGGCGATTTGCTCAGCGATATGCTGATTACCATGACAGATCGCGGTCCAGACAGTGCGGGCATTGCGATTTATGGGCAGGATGTAGACGGGTTAAAACTGACGTTGCAATCTGACAGTCCTGAGATCGATTTCGATGGTCTGGAAGTCGCATTGCAAGCGGCGGTAGACCAACCGATCACCTTACGCGTTATCGACACCCATGCCGTGCTGAACCTGCCGACGTCGGCCGAAGATGCGGCACGGGCCTATCTTTCCGAACGAGGCATTCGCATCATGGGCGCAGGCCAGTCAATGGAGATTTTCAAAGAGGTTGGGTTGCCAGAAGACGTCGCAAGCCGTTTTCACATTCGGGCGATGGGAGGCACCCACGGCATTGGGCACACACGTATGGCAACAGAGTCCGCCGTAACAACTTTGGGCGCGCATCCGTTTTCCACCGATGATGATCAGTGCCTCGTCCATAACGGATCACTCTCGAACCACAACCGAATGGGCCGCGTTCTGGCTCAGAAAGGTTTTGCCCCTAAGACCGAAAACGATACCGAGGTTGCGGCCTGCTACATCTCCTCTCGCCTTGCAGATGGCGCCAATCTGGGCGCGGCTCTGGAGGGGACTCTAGATGATTTGGATGGCTTCTTCACCTTTGTCGTCGGCACTAAAAACGGGTTTGGCGTCGTACGCGACCCGATTGCCTGCAAGCCTGCCGTTATGGCTGAAACAGACGACTACGTGGCCTTTGGGTCAGAATATCGCGCGCTAGCCACATTGCCTGGCATCGAAGCCGCTCGCGTATGGGAGCCTGAACCAGCCACTGTCTATTTCTGGGAGCGCTAAGATGCAGAGGATTGATCTGGCTGACACCCCGCTGCGGGACATGAACGCGACGCTGCAGGCGCAGGCGCGGGACAGCAACATGACTGCTTGGGAGGTGCACAACCCCAAAGGTGCCCATGCCGTCGCGGTGGGACTGGACGGACCGCTCGAGGTGACCGTGCACGGCTCAACCGGCTACTACTGCGCGGGCATGAACAAGGATGCGACCGTTCGCGTGACCGGATCGGTCGGCCCTGGTGTGGGCGAAAACATGATGTCCGGCACAGTGATCGTGGAAGGTGATGCGAGCCAATATGCGGGCGCTACAGGTCATGGTGGGCTTTTGGTGATCAAGGGCAACGCGTCTTCCCGCTGTGGGATTTCAATGAAAGGGATCGACATTGTGGTGCATGGCTCCATTGGCCATATGTCAGCCTTCATGGCGCAAAAGGGCACACTGGTGGTTCTGGGCGATGCGGGTGATGCGCTGGGAGACTCCAT
>CAYODE010000096.1:0-14348 GCA_964402685.1 uncultured Aestuariivita sp.
CTTCTTTTTTCATCGGGTACTTCAGACGACGTTCGCCGTGGGCGTGTTCGCGCACCGCGGCTCCTTTGGCACAGTGAGCGCCCAGGTTGAACGGGCTGTCCCAGCCAGGCTCTTGCCCGACCCACACGCCGTTTTGCACTTCTGCAACGACGGTACAGCCGACCGAGCAGTGGGTGCAGACAGATTTGACGGTTTCTACCGCCCCAGCAGCTGCCGTAGCCGCGCTGGCTTTTGTCACGGTGCCGCCCGTTGCAGAAATCGCTGCAAGGCCACCAATGGCCAGGCCCGATCCCCGCAGGAATGTGCGGCGGTCGACTGAGGTTTCAGCCGCCTGTGACAGGATACTTGTCCGCTGGGGGCGTCTCGCAACCCCGTTGGTCTTTTTCCTCAACATTTTCGTTTCCTTCCTTGCTGGCCAGTAAAACTGGCTCGCTTGGTCTCCAAAAACCGACGTCAGGGCCAATCGCAACCGTCTGTCGGGGTGCCTTGACCGGATGGCTTATCCGGACATTGCGGGTTTGGTGCGGCCCGTTAGAACCGTGCGCTGTCCAGATACGCGCGCGTATGCTCGGTATCCTGGATACGGGTCTCGCCGGTTGGCGCATCGGCCGCTTGGGCCTCCGTTCCGCTCAGCGCTGCAGCAGCAACGGCAGCAGGGGCTGCAGTTCCGGCCAGCTTTAGGAAATCACGACGCGAGGCGCCGTCGTCCCTCTTTGTGCTCATGGATTTTGTCTCCTCCATTTGCGTTTGGGCCCTGCAAACAGAGCCAGTGAATGGCGACTTATGCCGCCGTCATCCGGAAGGCCTCGCGCTCGATCTCCATGAACACCTTGCCGGCAGAACCGACAGAGGCGTAGAAGACCGAGTTTTTGGCTGCTTCCAAATCTGAAAAGAAATGTCCGGCCCAGGGGCCTATATGTTTCGACCAAAAGGTCTTTTGCGTCTCAAGAGGGGCAGGGTCACCAAACCGGCCGACAATCATGCCCGCCATCATCTCCATCAAGGACGCGATGTTATCTTCAGGCTCATACACATTCTGTGCACGGGTGATCCCGCGCGCGGTCATATCGGCGCGCAATTGAGCTAGCGGCTTTTCGTTCAGGAACCCGGTCAGGTAGTAAGATGCATAGGGTAGCAGCTCGCCGCGCCCCAAACCAATGAACAGTGCGTTGAATTCGCGTTCGACAGCCTGAGGTTTGGACGCTCTGGCAACCCGCGACATTGCACCGATCGCCTTACCCAATTCGGTTTCATCCCCAGACAGACCCGTACATTGATCAAGCACAACCTGATCAGGCGGGCCCGACAGCAGCAGGCCCAGGAAATTATAGAAATCGGCTCTGAGGCGATCCTCGGCAGCGATATCAAGAGTGGTCATTATCTTCCTTATCCCGAATACAATCGTATACAGTCATTCCTCAAACGCGAAGCGCATACGGCGCCGGGGCGCTGCGGCATATCGCGTATCCGACTGATTTTCTTGGGTTTCAGTTTCTTCAGTAGGGTGTTGAGCGCCAATGCCATCAGGGTTTGCTGACGTAAGGTCATTGTGCGACTGTGTTACCTCAACACTTTCAGGCACTTGCGCCAGTTCATCGTCAATGGTGGTGTCCGCAGGTTCCGCGATTTCGGCCTCGGCTTCTGCGTCTTTGGCCTCCGCCTGGCGGGCCATTTCCTCAACATGTGCCAGCATCCCTTTGCCGACCTGGTAAGCTGTTTGGAGGTTTTCGACAACCAAAGCGGCATCGGTAAAGTCCTCACCGTAGTCGACCAACCCATCGACATTCGCCAACACAGGGTTCAATTTCCAAAGCTGTCTCAGCGCGCGCCGGCGCAGTCGATCCGGAACCGCGTGCCCCATGAATCCACGGACATCATCACCGAGCTGAAGGGTGTCTGGATCCGGAAGATTCAATTCTGCAAGGATCTCTTCATCTGATTTTTCTTCCAGGGCGCGGCGTTCGTCAGCGATGGTCTGTTCCTCGACCGCGCGTGCCTCTGCATGTTCTTCTGCTTTAACTGCGGCTTTGCGACGGGCCCAGAAATCCTGACGATCACTCATTGCAGGATCCTCTTGCGTGGTGCACGGAACACATCGCTTTCTTGTCGGATCCGCACATCGCCTTTGCCGTCCTCGGTCAAGTCGATGCGCTTTTTGTCTCGTTTACGTTTGACAAAATCTTCTTCGACATGGTGCGCCAGCGCAAAGTCGCGGATCCACGCGATCAAGCCAGGGGGCATCGGCACTTTTTCAACGAGATCGTCCCCCGTATCCGCATAGTCCTGCCCCTCAAAAGGAGAGGCGGTGGCAAGCGTTACCTCAAGCGGATTGTGTCCATCCGGCGCGTCGCGCAGCACCACATAAATCGACGGCGTCCCATCTGCCAAGTTTGTGAGGTAGGCTTCGGTCTCGGCCGCCCACAAGGTCAATTCAGGTGTGGCGGCGTGATATTCAACCGCGTCGCCATCACGCCGCATCTCCCGCCAATCGGCTTGACCAGCGCCGGGCAGCACAGCCACGACTTTCCAAGACCATTTGGCCCAGCGGGTCACACCGGGTGTTTTTCTCACCACCACACCCAAAGGCATGGTGACGTGCGTTGCGGCTGATTTTGCCAATTGCTCCCTCCACCGAGGGCCTCCCCACCCTCGGACTGTTCAAAAATTATGCAGTATGGAAACTAATTTCGCCAAGTGGAAAATGACGTGCCAGGACCCTTTCTGACCATTCAATCGATGATTGTGTAATAAAGTGCATACTGAATGCATGATTTTCTGCGACGCAGCGTGATCTTGGGTCAACCTTCTGTCCTGCAGCGCGAAAGAATCACTACAATGATTCCCTTCGACAGGGCTTTACCTTCGGGCGACCGTGTGCCTACTTAATGGCGGAATACTGGGGTGTTCACAATAAGAGTGGTGTGAAAAACGATGTCTAAATCGTTGATTCTATGCGATTGTTTGGGGAGTCAAAGTGTCGACGCGGATGGAATTTCCCGCGCCGCCGGGCTGAACTGCTCAAAGGTTCACACGGCGCTATGTACGAAGGAGATCGACGCGGCAGCGCGTTTCTTGCAGGCCGGAGAGGCCGTGATTGCGTGCCAACAAGAACGCACCACCTTCGAAGAACTGGCCGATGAGCTGGGCATCGATACACCAGGATTTGTCGACCTGCGGGATCGGGCCGGATGGTCAGATCAGGGCGCTGACGCAACCGCCAAAATGGCTGCGTTGGCCGCCGAGGCACTATTACCCGCAGCCGGTGCCAAAACAGTCGATGTGGCCTCGGAAGGGGTGACCTTGCTGGTTGGTTCTGGGGATGTTGTTCTACCAGTGGCCGAGCAACTGAAAGACATGCTTGCCCTGACCGTGATGATTACTGATAGCGAAGACATGGCGGTCAGCCGCGACTACGACGTCGTGCGCGGGCGCGTGGCGCGGGTCAGCGGTGCACTTGGCGGGTTCACCGTGCGGATTGACGCGTTTCAGCAGATCGAACCGGGCGGACGTGGGGCGTTCTCGCTGACTGAACCCAAGAACGGCGCCGTATCCGAATGTGACATCGTGATTGATCTGACGGGTGGCACGCCGATGGTCCCCGCACCAGAAAAGCGCGAAGGCTATCTGCGGGCCGATCCACGCGATCCTTTGGCGGTCGCCGGGATCGTTCTTGCCGCGTCTCACTTGGTGGGCACATTCGAAAAACCGCTCTACGTTCGGATGGAGGACAGCCTGTGCGCCCATTCACGTGCCGGGCAGACCGCTTGCACAAACTGTCTGGACATCTGCCCAACCGGCGCGATCACCCCAGCGGGGGAACACGTCGCGATTGACCCCATGGTCTGCGCAGGGTGTGGCGCATGCGCTGCGCTGTGCCCGTCGACCGCAATCACTTATGACGACCCACCCGTTGGGTATGTACTCTCGCGTATGCAAACGCTCGCGTCGACCTATCGAAAAGCCGGTGGGGCAGAGCCGCGCCTCTTGGTCCATGATGCGCATGGTGCAGAGAAGATCCGCCTCGCTGCCCGATTTGGAAAAGGATTGCCTGCGGACGTTATCCCATTGGAATTGGAGGTTATTTCCGGTTTCGGTCATGCGGAAATGCTTGCCGCGCTTGCACATGGCTTTGCGGCAGTGGACGTTCTTCTGGCGCCCACGACAGAACGGGATGCGCTGCAGCGGGAACTGGATCTTTCCATCGCAATTGCGGGTGAAGGTAAACTTCGCCTGATTGACGAAGCGGATCCAGATGCGATGTCGGATGCGCTTTACGCACAAACACCAACTGCCGCTTTGGACACACCGGTATTGCCACTGGGCAATCGTCGTCAGATCGCACGGCTGGCGGCTCAGGCGCTGAACCCGGATGTCGATGCACCGATCTCTCTGCCAGCGGGTGCACCCTATGGTGCGGTTTTGGTCGACACAGATGCGTGCACGCTTTGCCTCTCCTGCGTCTCGCTCTGCCCGTCCGGCGCGCTGGTTGACAATCCGGACATGCCGCAGCTGCGTTTCCAGGAAGAAGCCTGTTTGCAATGCGGGCTTTGTTCCAACATCTGCCCCGAAGACGCGATCACGCTCGAACCCCAATTGGAGCTTACCGACAAGGCACTGACTCAAGTGGTCCTGAACGAGGAAGAGCCCTTTGCCTGTATCGAATGCGGTTCCCTGTTCGGCGTGAAGTCTACGGTAGAGCGCATCATGGACAAACTCGCGGGCACACACCCGATGTTTGCCACGTCTGAGCAGGCGCGAATGATCCAGATGTGTGACGATTGCCGGGTTCAGGCGCAATACCACAGCGAAAACAATCCGTTCAGCGGCGGCGAACGCCCCAAGACGCGTACCACCGCGGATTACTACTCAGATCGCAAGGATCACTGAAATTGCAACGGCGCCCCCAGATCTGCAGGTTTGACCTGCGCCACGTAGGCGAGGATCGCGTCCAGTTCTTCCGGCGTGATCCGCACCGGAGCGATGGGTGGCGGTACGGCCGGATCGAACGGCTGCGTCAGCCCGTCGATCTGGGTGAAGACACCGTGCGGGCGCAACACATAGAAACTCAGGAATTTGTTGTCCCAGTCGCGCATTGCGCGCAGCACGGCAAAGGACGGCGTGGACCCGATGGAGTTCAGCGCATTCTGCGGCCCGATCACATGGCAGCGCCCACAATGGGTCAGCGACAGCGCGGCGCCAGCCTCGGGATCGCCTTCAAAAACCGGCGCCGTATCCTCGACAAGAACGGGCAGGGGCGCGGTGAAGGGATCACCTTCTTCCGGTGTAAAACTTTCGATGGTGCGGACGCCGATTTCAGAGGTGAGCCAGTCTTGGAAGCGTTGTTGTCGCGCGTCTTCTCCGATGCTCAGCGCATAAACAGCGTCGCCGCGTTGCATCACAGGGACACCCTGACCATCTTCGCTCAGCACCATGTCGCCTTCAGCAGAAGGTACCACGCGAATACCGGTCTTCAGCGAAAATCGGGGCAACAAGTATTTCAGCAGGCCGCTGTCCGTGACGGCTTGAGGGGCCTTCAACCCCAAGTCGTCTTGGGCCGATGCCGGCAAGCTCAGGCTCAAAGCGGCTACAAGGCTCAGCAATATCAATCGCATAAGGTCACGTTAGGCCCGCGCGCCGTGTTCCGTCAATGCGACGCAATTATATGTGTGCGAAAACAGGGAGAGAGAGATGGACGACAGTTTTAACATGTCGATGCGTAAATTCCTCAAACAGGTGGGTGTCACAAGCCAACAAGCTATTGAAGAGGGGCTGCGCGCCAAGGGCGCAAAAGCCGGAGAAAGCTATGAGGCCACGGTGCATCTGACGATCGACGGCTTGGGTGTGGATCACGTTGTAAAGGGTACGATCAAAGGTGACGAGTAATCTGATGGCCACGCGCGAAGATGTTCTTGAAGAGCTGAAATCGGTCGTTGACCCGGCAAGCGGTGCGGACATCGTCTCTTCCGGTATGGTGCGCGCGTTGAACGTGGAAAACGGCACGGTCCGTTTCGTAATCGAAATCGACGCCGCGCGCGCGCAAGCGATGGAGCCTGTGCGGGCAGAAGCCGAGGCAAAGGTAAAGGCGTTGAGCGGGGTTGAGCAGGTCAGCGCAATGTTGACTGCGCACTCGGCCAAAGCGCCACCGGATCTGAAGCCCTCACGCAAGGCAGAGCCGACCGGACCGCAACCGATCGCGGGGATCGACCGGATTGTCGCAATTGCCTCGGGTAAAGGAGGGGTCGGCAAATCCACGGTTTCGGCCAACCTTGCATGCGCCCTGGCGGCAGAAGGTCGGCGCGTTGGGCTGCTGGATGCTGACGTCTACGGCCCGTCGCAACCCCGCATGTTGGGTGTGAGCGGACGGCCAGCGTCACCGGATGGAAAAACCATTCTGCCCATGCGCAATCATGGGGTGACCATGATGTCCATCGGGTTGATGACAAACGAAGATCAGGCCGTTGTCTGGCGTGGTCCGATGCTGATGGGCGCGCTGGAACAGATGATGCGCCAGGTCCAATGGGGCGCACTTGACGTGCTGTTGGTCGATCTGCCGCCCGGGACGGGGGATGTGCAAATGACGCTAACCCAAAAGTTCCAGGTCGATGGCGCGGTTGTGGTGTCCACGCCGCAGGACGTTGCACTGCTCGACGCGCGTAAAGGCATCGATATGTTCAATCAGATGAAAACCCCGATCCTGGGCCTGATTGAAAACATGTCGACCCATATTTGCTCGAACTGCGGGCATGAAGAGCACGTGTTTGGTCATGGCGGCGTCGCGGCTGAAGCCGCGAAGCTGAATGTGCCGCTTTTGGCGGAAGTGCCATTGCATCTGGACATTCGAATGGCCGCTGATGGGGGCGCACCAATCGTGGTGTCCAAACCCGAAAGCGCGCAGGCGCAGTCCTTCCGCGACATGGCGCGTGCGCTGATCGCACAGGGGCATGCATGACCGAACACGCCCCCAGCTTTCCACCGTTGATGACCGGGTTAGCCGTCGAGGGGGCAATTGACCCCTTCGACAAGGCCCGGTCCATGGCGACGTTGGGATGCGATGCAGGCACGGTAGTCCACAACATTCAGGCTGACCGGGTGCGCGCGGCGATGGTTTTTGCGCCCGAAGTCCCCCTTGAAGCGGCCATGGCGATGCTGCCGGTCTGTGGTGTTGGGTTTCAGAACGCGCTTGGCGCTTTGGCCCCGCCCGAAGTGGCGGTGCATCTGGAATGGTCCGGGCAAATCCGGGTCAACAATGCGCGATGCGGACGGCTGCGCGCGGCGGCGTCTGGCAGCGATCCTGCTGTTGAGCCGGATTGGTTGGTCATTGGGCTGGACATTCCCTTTTTGCAAACTGCAACCGATCCAGGACGGACGCCGGATGTCACAGCGCTTTACGATGAAGGGTGTGCCGATGTTGATCCGACCCAGCTGGTCGAAAGCTGGGCGCGTCATACGTTGGTTTGGGTCAATCGCTGGGAAGATGACGGCAATCGTCCACTGCATACAGAATGGATGGGTCTGCTCCACGGTGCGGGTGACCCGATTAAGATGTTCGACGTATCGGGCACCTTCCTGGGTGTCGACGATCAATTCGGCATGCTGATCCGGGACGAAGAAACCACGCATCTCATCCCCATGAGCCGAGTGTTGGAGGAATAAGACATGAACCTGGCACGGGCCATTCATTTTGATGAAAGCGACATGAACGTCTTCCACTCACCGGCGCGCACCGGGGAATGGTGTATCTCCGGCGGGTTCGAATTCTCCAACTGGGGAGAGGCCGATCTGACCGGCAAGGCGCGACAGGCCTTTGCAAATGGCTGGTTGGGGCTTGAGACTTTTGGCCGGGTGACATTTGTGGCCGTCACGCAGGTAGAAAAAGCCGAGATCGAAATCTTGGTGCAGACGCTTGCGCAGCACTTCGTGGACCTTTACGGCGCACCTTCGGTAGAGGCTGCGACAGGCGTCGCGCGAGACGAAGTCATGCATATGGTCGATCTGTGTAACGATCACGATCCAAACACGCTGATCACGGTTGCCCGGGAACTTACGGAAGCCGGTGTCAAAGAGACCTATCGCACTATTGAAGCCCAGGCTGCAGGATTGGACCAGTTTGCCATTCATGGTTCACTGGAGGAATGACCGGACGAAGACTACGTCGATAACCCGGATGTATGTTGCGAGTGTGCTGGTTGCAATCTGAAGTGTAATGCAGGTAAGGAGACCCGTACATGCCATTGAACAGGCGCCATTTTCTTGTTGGAACTGCGGCGCTTTCCGTTCTGCCGCGCACCGCTTTGGCAACACCGGCTGTCCTGCGGGCCGCCGCGGTCACGGCGCAAATCCTTCCGGAGGAAAAGAACACCACTGATCTGCTGGGGTTCAACGGATCCACACCCGGTCCAGAATTGCGCACCCGTGTCGGCGACGTTTTGGCTGTGCGGTTCGAAAACGCGATCGGCAGCGGCTCGGCCATCCACTGGCATGGCATCCGTATCGAAAACGGCATGGACGGCGTGCCTGGCCTCACACAACCTTTGATCGAAGACGGGCAGAGCTTTGATTACAGCTTCCGCCTGCCGGATGCAGGAACGTTTTGGTACCATTCGCACCATCGGTCCTGGGAGCAGGTCGAGCGAGGTCTTTATGGCGCCTTGATTGTCGAAGAAGAAAACCCACCCGCCGTGGACCACGACATTACTGTGATCTTGGATGACTGGCGCATTGAACGGGATGGCACGCTTGTCGAAGATTTTGGCAATCGTCACGATTTCTCCCATGCGGGCCGTCTGGGTACGTTTGCTCGAATTATTCCGTCCGTGGACACCGTGCGTCGAGGTGACCGCGTCCGGCTGCGTGTTATCAACACCGCCACCGCACGGGTTTTCCCGCTTGAGATTTCCGGGGTCACGGGCAAGGTCGTTGCATATGACGGCATGCCGCTTTTGGAACCCGAAGAGTTGGATCGCGGTTTTTTGGCGCCCGCCCAGCGGATGGACATCATTGCGGATGTTTCTGACACCGTGAAATTCATTTTTCCGACCGCGCAAGAACCTTATGAACTGGGCGACATAACCGTCGAGGGCGACAACCCGTCCCCGAGCGAGGCCCCCATAACGGCGTTGCCGCAACCCAAAATCACCCCACCGTCCAAAACTCCGGATCAACGGCTCACGCTGATCCTGCAAGGCGGGGCGATGGGCGGGGCACATGATGGGGACGATATCTGGAGCTTTAATGGCGTGTCCGGTCTGACAGACGCACCATGGCATCGGTTCAAACGCGGCGAGACAGTACAGATCACTATCGTCAACGACACGTCCTTTCCGCATGGAATCCACATGCATGGACACCACTTTCACGAACTAAACGAGGATGGCAGCCTCGGGGCTTTCCGGGACACAACCCTGCTGATGCGGCAACAAACCCGGGATATTTTGTGTGTCTTCGACAACCCCGGTAAATGGCTGCTACATTGCCACATGCTGGAGCATCAGGCGGCGGGTATGAAAACCTGGCTTGAGGTCGCGTGAGCTAGATGCTGCGAAAGCTCACAGCTTCTCGGCAAAGCCGCCATACTGCCCTTGTTTGAAGATCAGGCCTTTGCCCGACCGACAGGCCGCCTTGTCCACATGTCCTACCAGGATCGCATGATCGCCTGCGTCATGGGTGGCGGCCAAATGGCATTCGAACCGTGCAAGACATCCCTTGAGGATCGGAACACCCGCATCTGACATAGACCAATCAAAAGAGTCGAACCCGCCACCTGTTTGCGCAAAATGGCGCGCCAGATCATGTTGGTCTTCGGACATTATGTGGATGGCAAAGTGCTGTGCCTTTGAAAAATGCCCATACCGGCTCGATGATTTGGCTGGGGCCCATAAAACCAAAGGCGGCTCCAAGGACAGAGACGAGAAGGAGTTTGCCGTCATGCCAAGGGGTCCATTCTCGGTCTGTGTTGTGACCACCGTGACACCAGTGCCGAAACATCCCAGCGCGTTGCGAAACTGACGCGCTGTTTCAGGGCCTGGGATGAAGGTGGTGTCGGACATATCGCGCGGCTCTCCTTGTGTGTGAGGTGACACGCTCACGGTGCTTTGTCCATCGGAATGGGGCGAAAGGCTCATCAGTTCAGTCCATTATCTGCTCGCCCCGCTACCTAAATCGGTTCTGGAGCAAGGCAATGGTCGCAAGGTGCCTGCGACAAACCGCTAATTCAGATCTTCGAGCAAACGGCCATGTTTGCGTGTCTCGCCAATGACATCGCCAAAGGTCTTCAACCCGCGCGCTTCTAACATGGGGAGCATGTGACATAGCACTTCGGCTGTCGCACGTGCATCGCCAAGCGCTGTGTGGCGCAACTCATCTTGAATGCGGATGCCCAGCCGTTCCCCAACCGCATCCAGCGTATGTTTGGCGCTGGCGCCGAACAAAACGGCGGACAACAGCACGGTATCGAGGATCGGATGATCCCAGCTACGTCCCATCTTCGGTCCATAGCGATGCAGGAATGCCATGTCGAACGGCGCATTATGGGCCACAATCACCGCGTCGGTGCAAAAGCTGTGAAAACTGCGTCCGGCCGTAACCATGTCTGGTGCGCCCTTGACCATGATATCGGAGATCTTGTGCACCTCGGTCGACGCCTTGGGAATAGGCATCCCTGGATCGACAAGCGTGTCAAAGACCTCTCCTTCAATGATCCGTCCGTTCAAAACACGCACCGCACCGATTTGAACCACCTCGTCCTTGTGCGGCAACAGCCCGGTGGTTTCGCTGTCAAAGACAACAAAGCACAAATCAGACAGGGGTCGGGCATCGAACTCGGGCGTCGTCTCGACGCTCAACAAGTCAAAGTCATAGATCAGCGGCCGCGCCTCTTCCGGCGCGATTTGAGCATGCGCATCGTCGATCACCAGCATGTATCCCGGCGCGTCGCCAAGGGGCTTCAGCGTGGCATCATAACTCTGAGCGCCATCAACGCCACGTAGCGAGGTCTTTACCTCTTTGCCGGATTTGATGAGCTTGGAATACGCAGCCTCGAGCGGCCCGGTTTCGAAATACTCAAACAGCGATGCGTTCAGCCGGGGATGTGCCACCTGCGCAAGGATCGCAGCAGACTGCGCGTCATAGAGGACAATCTGGTGGGACGGGTTCACCATGATCATCGCCACTGGGATCTCAGAGAGTAGGGCGGTCAATCGGTCCTTTTCCGCGGCCAGACGAGCGGTTTGCGTCGCGACGCTGCTCGCTGCGTCTTCGGCGCTTTGCGCCAGTTGACCAGCGATCGCATTCGCGGCTGGCGCCAGATCCCCCAGATATTTTGCCGTATCGGTGTCGATCTCGCCCGAGACGCCGGTATGCGCCCGGACGCGCAGCTCAGCGGCTAAGCGTTCGATGGGTTTGGCGACATTCTCGTCAAAGAGCAGCCAGACGCCCGTGACCAACGCGAGAACCAAGAAACCAATGATCAGCCCGGAAAACACATACGCATCCAACAACTCAGGCTGATCCGCGCGCATGTACCCCGCAATAAGGCCGCCCACCGTGATCGCCAACCCACCCAGAGCCAGCAGGCAAAAGAATAGAAAAATGCGCAGGCGCAGGCTGAGTTGGGTGAGCATCACGACACCTCGCAACCCGTCGTCAGCACCGGATCATCCGCCGGGACAGAGATCCAGCTCGCGTCCACAACCTGCCCATCGGCACCAAACTCCGCGCCATCGGCCAGCGAAGCACGTCTCGCTCCCTCGCAATCCAAGAGAACCGACATTTTGTTTAAAGGTGCCCAGCGGCCATAGAAGTAAAGATCTAACATCCGCTGGCCGGGCAGGGAGGGGTTTTCGCGCAGTGATGTGACATCGATCGCAACAAACCGATCGACATAGGGGCGTGCATAGGTCCACGGACGGTAAAAAGATTGATTTTCAACGGTTTGCGCAATCTCCAGGCCCTCGGGCAGGCTTGCGGTAGTGCGCCCGTACCATCCGTATTCGTTTGAGATGGTCGTCCCGATCATGCCCAAGCCTGCGGCGACCGGTACGATCCATTTGGGCAACCGGCTTCCGGTGGCCTTGTTCAGAAGCATCACAACCCCTGCCACGGCAAGACCCGCGAAAACGGTCGCGATCAGTTCCAAAAACATTCTCTTCTCCTCCCGGCCTCTCCTCAGACCGTCGTCATTGTCTCCCCAAGGACCAGTGTCTCATGGTGCCCAGATGTATGGGCTAACTCAGAGCCCCCCGACCGTGACCTACGGCAGATTGCAACGTTTTTACCACGACAAACGCATCTCGCAGATGACTTCGCTCAAAGTCAGACAGGTCCGAGGGCGGCATAAAGTTATCCGGTGCCTGTCCTGATTTGATCTGGCGGGCCTGATGAGTCAGTCGGGTTTCTGCGATCAGATCGTAGGCATCCAGCAAGTCGCGCGCGCCGGTGGCGCTCAGGACACCGGCCGTTTCAGCGGCTTCAATTCGTGCGCGGGTATTGGCTGGGGTCAGACGGCCCTGCAAGGCGTAGACGCGTCCGAGATCAACAATTGGGACAACGCCATTATGCTTTAGGTCCAATGTGTTGCGATGCTCTCCCGATCTGATTGTGGCGAACCCGCGCAGGAGGCCCAAAGGCGGCGCATGCTTCAGCGAATTGGACACCATATGCGCCACGAAGATCGAGTTTTTCGAGGCTGCTGCCAGCGTCTCTGCCTGCAAGCCGTCAAACAAGCTTGTGTCCCCGCCGATTGGACGCAGATCGAACATCACCGATGCCAGCATCTGTGCCATTGGGTCGGGCTTGGCGATCCAGCCCCTGAAATACTCCCGCCACACCCGCAGCGGTTGGCACCATTGCGGGTTCGTCGCCATCATGTCGCCCGGGCAATACACGTATCCACAGGTATTCAATCCATCACAAACGAACGTCGCGAGTTGGTTGAAATACGCCATCTGCTCAGGCGTGACCTCATCAGACAGCATCAAACAATTGTCCTGATCACTGACGCCGGTTTGTTCCTGTCTGCCCTGGCTTCCGCAGGCCAGCCAGAGGTAAGGCACAGGTGCTGGCCCCAGTTTTTCTTCGGCAAGTGTCAGCAATCGTCGCGTTGCAGTGTCGGCAATGTCAGTGATCAATCGCGTGACAACCTCGTGCCGGTTGCCCGCGCCAATCAACTGCACCAACAGGCGTGGGATTTCGGCAGTGACCTTGGCCATGTCGTCCGCCGTTTCTGCGCGTGCCAGTTTGGAGACCAGTTCAGCAGAGCTTACAGCTTGAAAGCGCGTCAGATCCGTCTGGGTGACAATCCCAACCAATTTACCTGCGTCCAGAATGGGCACATGGCCAATCCGACGTTCCATCATCAGGTGCAGCACATCCGATCCGATAGAGGAGGGGGACAGCGTAATCGGATCGGTCGTCATGATATCCGATAGGTCGATGTCGTATGGCAGGCCCCCGCCCACCACTTTGCCTGAGATATCGCGCACTGTGACAATGCCAGCCAACGCTTCGTTTTTCGTGACGCAAACCGACGAGATCTTTTTCTCCGCCATAAGCTGGGCCGCGTCCCGCACGGTCCTTTCAAACGACAGGGTCGCCGGGTCCCGTGTCATCAGATCTTCCACGCGGCTGGTGGCCAATGTGTTTTCGGATGAGGCCTGCGCGCGGCTCCTGTTAAAAAATCGGGCTACGGCAGGTTCGGCCGCCGTTAAAGCATCAAAGTCGAGTTTGGGCAGCATTAAGAGGGTCGCATCGCTTTGCGCCACCGCTTTGGTTACCGCGAGACCATCCTTTGTGAGCCCTCGCTCCCCAAAAGAGTTGCGTGCGCCGAGGATGGAAATCGGGATGTCGTTTTCGTCGAGCACCTCAATTTCACCCTCATAGACGATGTAAAGCCCCTCCAACCGATCGCCCTGCGCATAGACCGTCGCGCCCTCGGCAATGCCTCTCATCTCGAACCGGGGGACAAGATCGCTCATCCGCTCCGCGTCCAAACTGTCATAGGGATGAACTGTGCCCAGAAACCGGGTCAGATCAGGAAGGCTGAGGTTCATCTGCGAAACCCTTAACTGGTCAAAGAAAAGTCCCGCCCAAGGTGGACCTGGGCGGGACGGTGTTGAAGGCGACGGAGGGATGCATTTGACCCGCCCGTCGTAGAAGTTAGTGACCGTCGACCGCGGCGCCTGCACCACGTGGTACACGGACGCTTTCGACCAGTTCCTTGATCTCCTCTGGGGTCTCCTTGGTCATGCCAGCAACAACATAGGCAACCGAGAAGTTGATCGCCGCGCCGATGGCACCGAAGGAGGTGGACTTGATCGTGCCCAGCAGCGGATCAGCATCGGTGAAGCTGTTCG
>CAYODE010000097.1:0-14216 GCA_964402685.1 uncultured Aestuariivita sp.
TTTGTGCCAATATAAACATAGGGATATGCGCCGGAAAGATACCTGCAAACGTGTCCGTAAATCCCCGTGCGATTGTTACCGCAGGATTGGCAAAACTGGTCGACGCAGTGAACCAATACGCCCCAGTGATGTAAAGCGCGACCAAAGTTGGAACAGCGTCCGGCCGGCTTCTTAACCCGCCGAAGACGACAAACAGCAGCCCAAAGGTGGCGACAATTTCCGCAAACCATTGAGCGGCACCCGTGCGATGCATTGTGGTTGAGCTTTGCAGGATTTGCAGATCAAACATCGCATGCGCTGCCCAGACACCCAGAACGCCACTAATGACCTGAACAAGAACGTATTGCATCGCTAGGGGCGCTTCGATGTCTTTCCTTAGCAGAAACGCCAGCGTCACAGCGGGATTGAAATGCGCCCCGGAAATAGGGCCAAGCACCGTAATGATCGCATAGAGCATGCACCCAGTCGCAATGGCATTCGCCAAAAGCGCCAACCCGACCAAATCACCGGAGAGCGTCTGCGCCATGATGCCTGATCCCACAACGCTGATCAGCAGCAATGCGGTTCCCAAAGCTTCGGCGGCCAGTTTCTGCCTGTTCATGAAACGCTCCGATTTGTGGTCGCGTTCTTTTTGAAACGGCACCTTTTGATCTGCAAGTCCCATTCTTGGGACATCAAACAAGGACCGCGAGCTGTCGGTTTAAGATCCGAAGGCCTAGTCAGCAGTGGACCACCAGACATGCGGCATCCATTCGACACCATCGCCGTAAACGGGCAGGGTATCCGGGTATTTCAAATGGGCTGCGTGCGCGATCCGGCCCACGTCAAACTGCCAAATTGGAATGACATAGCGCCCCGCAGTCAAAACGCGATCCAACGCGCGAACCGCTGCTTGGAACTCATCAGAGCTTTCCGTGTTAAGCATGGTGTCGATCATGGCGTCTATGGCCGGGGAAGCCACGCCCATCAGGTTGCGTGTACCTTCTACATTCGCGCCGTCAGAGCCCCAGTAAAACCGTTGTTCGTTGCCCGGTGACAGCGACAAGTCTCGCCGAAAATCCGTCATGTCGAAATCCAGCGCCGAGATGCGTTCATTATATTGAGCGTCGTCCACGATCGAAAGTGTTGGGGTAATGCCAAGCCGCCCAAGCGCTTGGACATAGATGTTTATCATCGTTTGAAGATCACCCGCGCCCTGACGCAAAAGGATATCAAAAACAAACGGGTTGCCATCTTTATCCATCAAGACGCCGTCGACGACAGACCAGCCGGCTTCTTGCAACAAGGACACCGCCCGGCGCAGGTTTTGACGATTGCGCGCGGTCCCATCGCTCTGCGGCAGGCTGTAACCGTCGAGCGCGCCGGGAAGAAGATCGCCTTGGAACGGCTGCAGTAATTCGCGTACACGTCCTTCGGCAGGACCGGACAGCATGGCGAGCGAGGAATTCGAAAAGTATGACGTGATCCGCGGCTGCACTCCGCCGGTCATGGTGTCGTTGATGAATTCAAAATTGTAGGCATGGATCATGGCCGCCCGTACACGCCAATCATCAAATGGCGCCTTGCGCGTGTTCATCACAAACCCGGTCATGCCCGATGGTTTTTGATGCGGGATCTCGGATTTCACGACCCGACCTTCGCGGACCGCAGGAAAATCATAGCTCGATGCCCAAGTCTCGGCATTGAATTCACGCACCGCTGTCAGCTCACCGGCTTTGAACGCCTCGAACAAAACCGTTTGATCGCCGAAAAACTCGATCCTGATCTGGTTCAGGTTTTGAGTGCCGCGCCGTAGCGGTAAATCGTTCCCCCAATAATCAGGGTTCCGAGACAACTGCAGAAATCGGCCTGCTTCAAAATCGCCGGGCACATATGCTCCTGTCCCAATCGGAACGGACTCGAGGCCCGACCGGGTGAAATCCGCGTCTTCCCATTGCGCCTTCTTTAGGATCGGTCGCAGCCCTGCAATGAGCGCCAGCTCTCGATTGTCTTCATTGAAACCCAGCCGCACAGATCGCGGACCGGTTTGTTCAATCGTATCGATACGGCCCCACAACCCGCGGTACCGCAAGTGGCCTTCCGTCCCAAGAGTTTCATATGACCAGATGACGTCTTCGACGGTTACGGGTGAGCCATCCCAGAACCGAGCCTCCTCGCGCAACGTAAACTCGACCCAGGAACGATCCTCCGCCGTACGAATCGATTCGGCCAAAAGGCCGTACAGCGTAAATGGCTCGTCCCAGGATCTCCCCATCAGACTTTCATAAGAGAGAAAGCGTAGCTGCCAGGGTGGGGTACCTTTGGGGATGAATGGGTTCAGACTGTCAAAGCCGCCTGTATTACCGAACACAACGGTTCCGCCTTTGGGCGCGTCCGGGTTCACATAAGGCAAGGACACAAAATCGGGCGGCAGGGCCGGTTCCCCGTACATAGCTATGCCATGTTGCGATTCTGCATGTGCCGCGACGGCACCCAGAATCGCCAATACAGAAAGGGCAGCGCGAAGGCGCGGGAAGAAAAAAACTGATGTCACTTCGGCAACAATCCTGCTCGGACCATGTTTTATTGAGCCCAGACCGTACCGGGACAGTTATTAATTTTCAAACTTTTAGCTTGGATGCGGAGCCGTAATTGCATATAAAGGGGTCACTGCTCGATAGGTTTCTTGCCTGTATGAAACCTGCCTCAATAACTTAACGCCCGCTTCGTGCGGGCGTTTTTTTTGCTCAAATGCTAGGCTTACTGTCCTGTCGCGGCCCGTTCCATGGCAAGGGCAGCCAGGTCGCGAGACCCGATTTCTTCTGTCATATCAAAGACCATTCGCGTGACCTTCCAGTCATTTTCGACCTTCGACAGATCCCAATAGTAGGTCCCGATCGGTCGCCACATCTCGCCATCAATCCAGTGGCGTCCATCGACATCGGCCGTCGCTATGGCCGTATCTCCCGAGAGGGTCACTTCGACATTGCTGAGCGCGTGGTGCGTGGCGTCAAAGCCGTGCACGATGCCGCGCCAGGCATCCATCAATGCGCCGGGGCTCATAGCAGCCGGTTCACCACCCCATAGACTGGTGTAATCGATAACCACCGGATCGGCGAAAGCCTGTTCCGCAAGGTCGTTGGCCGCCAAATCGACTGCCATTGGAATTGAGGACACCACAACCATAATGCGGGCCTCCTCGATCTGTGGGTTTGCGAAGGCAGTTGAAGCAGCAAGTGTCAGAGCGGGAATGAGAGCGGATTTCATATCGATCTCCAAAATGAAGTGAGAGGTGGATGTCCCGGACCGGGTCCGGGACATGGATCGCGTCAGCCCTGGGCGTCAAAATGGGCCGCAACGGTGTCAGCCGCGCGTTCGACATCTTCCGGGTTGTCGTAGAAGTCGAACTGGGTGACATCTTCCAGCCATTGCAGGGTCGCTTGTCCGGCATAAGCGTTCAGGAAAGACTGGACGCCTTGTGGGATCGCCGCAGCCTCGGAATGCACAATCGCAAGTGGCTTATCGAAAGTGCCGGCACTCTCGACCGGGTGATAGCTTAACCAATCATCCCAACCCGTATTGTTCCATTGGTTATCATAGGCAGGGATCGCCCCGCGCGCCGGATCGGCGTAATACCCGTCCATGGCCATCAGAACGCCTTCGGTTCCCGCTGGGCCCGCAGCAGCAATGATCTGTCCGCCATCACGTTCGGCTGCTGCTGCCATTGCTTTCAATCCAGCAACGCCCTCGTCGCCGCCATAAACCGAAGCAACAATCTCGGCATCCTGCAGCCACGGCGCAATCAGACCCACCGATTGGATGCTGTCATTGCCGCTGGTTGCATCGACCATGTATCCAGCGCTTGCGCAGATACCCAAGCCATGAATGCGGGCGGCATCCACCTCCGGTAATTGACCCATGGCATCTATTGCGGCGCGGATGTCCGAAATCTTGGCTTCCGGGTTTTCTTCAAATCGTGTTCCACCCGGCAAATCTCCGGATTTACCCCAGCCGCGGAAATCAAAGGTCACAGCAGCAAACCCGCGTTCAACCATCTCCCGGGCGTACAGGCTGGGCATCTGCTCTTCGACAGTGGTCCAAGCACCCGTGACGATTACAGTCGGCAAAGCCGATCCATCATGTCCTTCCGGGACATAGAGTGTGCCGGACAGAACGGCACCTTCGTTTTCAAAGGTAAAGCTGCTGGTTTCAACATCTGCCAGTGCTGTTGTGGCCAAAAGGCTGGCAGTCAGGGTAAGGCTAGTCGTCTTCATCGTTGCGTCTCCTTCGTGTTGCGTGATGACACAAAGATGACCGCTGACACCGCCCGCCACAGGCGTCATTCTTGCCAAGGTTTAGGCAATTCTTGCGCTTCGGCTCACAAACCGTGGCCTAATGCCAAGTCGCGTCCAGCAAACGCATCCAATTCTCAAAACAGATCTTTTCGATCATGTCCGAACTGTAGCCGTGTCGCTCCATGGCTTCGACCAGATGAGGCAGGCCGCTTGCGTCACCAATGCCGGCAGGCACGACGGCGCCATCGAAATCCGACCCCAGCGCAACGCAGTCTACACCCGCCTGCGCCATCATGTGATCCAGATGCGCCAGCATGACGCCCAAACCAACCTCTGGCAGCATTTTTCCATCCGCTCTCAGCATGGCGGTCGCAAAGTTCAAACCCACGACACCGCCAGTCTCTGCGATTGCGCGCAATTGGTCATCAGTGAGGTTCCGACTATGCGGGCAAAGCGCATGCGCATTGGAATGCGTGGAGATCAGCGGGGCTTGGCTGACCTTTGCAACGTCCCAAAACCCGGCCTCTGTGATATGAGAGAGATCGATCGCGATCCCCTTGGCATTGCACCGCTCGATCAATTTGACACCCAAAGGGGTCAGCCCTGCGCCGGTATCAGGACTAGAGGGATAGCGAAACGGCACGCCTTCGCCAAAATCAGTCGGCCGGCTCCAAACGGGGCCAAGTGACCGAAGCCCCATGTCATACAAGCGGTCTAACATTTCAAAGTCCGGATCAATCGGCTCTGCGCCTTCCAGATGGAGGATCGCAGCCGGTGTTCCGGCATCCGCGCAGGCTCGGATTTGCTCTGTTGTTGTGCATATGGAAAGTTCGCCCGAAGACTGCAGATCGACAAGGTAACCGGCTTGTTCAAGCGCGACCTCTTGAGCCTCTTCCAGCGCGATCCGTGGAGGCAGCGGTAAATCATAGGCGTCTTTCCGCATCTCGGCGGTCAGCGCTGCGATATCTCCCTGTGATGGCACCCAAATGGCAAAGAACCCGCCGACCATTCCGCCAGCACGCAACTTTGGTTTATCAATATGGCCAGAAAGCCCCGTTGCGAAACCGTTCACATCCTTACTGCGATAGAGTTGGGTCAGCATGTCGTTGTGGCCATCGAAAATCTTCATCCGCTAACCCTCTCGATACACTTTCGGGGTAACACCAACGCGCGCCTTAAAATGGCGTCCAAAGCGGGACACATCCTCATAGCCCACACGATGCGCAATCTGGGAAACAGGCAGTTTGGTGGTCTTCAGCAGCACTTTCGCGGCATCCATCCGGGCAGAAATCACGAATTGCAATGGCGACGTCCCCGTTTGCGATTTGAACGCGCGCGAGAAGTGAAAGGCACTCATGGCCGCCTGGTCCGCCATAGCGTCCAAGCTTAGGTCGGTCGCCAGATTGTCGTGAATAAACGAAACGGCCCGCGCGAGGCGCTGGTCATCTATGTCGTGCAGGTCGTCTGGCGCCGGTTCAAGCACCTGAGCGACATGCGCCGCCAAAGCGCGCTGCATCGTTTCGCGATAGAGCGTCGTCCCGCTCTCCAGGCTCTCTGCACTCAAAGCCATTTGCAGAAGCAGAGGGTCAAAGGCGCCCACAAAAGGCGCAATACCTGATGGATCGTCTAACCCAACTTCGGAAAGAACGCGCCCGTCGATCCCCACCATCATGACGTCCAGCGGTTGATCAAACCGACACAATCCTTCGGCCCCTTGGGGCAAAACCCATCCTTCTTGGGCGCGCAAGGGGTGCATGACACGCTTGTCCGATCCCAAAGACAGTTGATGCGTGGGCTGATCATTCAGAAAGACGCCTATCGTCAGCTGTTCAAGCTGAAACGCCCCACCACCGGCAGGCAATTGCGCACGATTGGCTTTCACATGGCCCATAACCGCAAAGTAAGCGTCACACAAAAAATTGCTAGCGTTGGCGGTTTTCTTTGCAGGTGCAGCATGTCACTCTGAAACCGGACCAAATTCAGAAGGAAAGACCAATGTCACTGCAAGGCAAAACCGCTGTCATTACCGGATCGAACTCGGGCATTGGTCTGGGTATCGCATGGGAACTTGCCCGCGCGGGCGCCGATGTGGTGCTGAACTCGTTTACAGACCGCGACGAAGACCACGCCATCGCAAAGGACATCGCCAATCAAACTGGCGTAACCGCGCGCTATATCAAGGCAGACATGTCAAAGGGCGATGAGTGCCGTGGCCTGATCGAACAAGCCGGCACCTGCGATATCCTGGTCAACAACGCGGGTATTCAGTGCGTTGCTCCCATCGATGAGTTTCCCATCGATAAATGGGACGCGATTATTGCGATCAACTTGACTTCGGCCTTTCATACCACGGCTGCCGCACTGCCGATGATGCGCAAAGCAGGGTGGGGCCGGGTGGTCAATATCGCCTCCGCCCACGGGCTCACAGCGTCGCCCTATAAGTCGGCATATGTGGCAGCCAAGCACGGGATCGTCGGCATGACCAAAACCGTCGCCTTGGAAACAGCCCGCGATCCGATAACCGCCAACGCGATCTGCCCCGGCTATGTCCTGACGCCGCTGGTCGAAGCGCAGATCCCCGACACAATGGAGAAATACGACATGAGCCGTGAAGACGTGATCGAAAAAGTCATGCTGGAACGCCAGCCCTCGAAAGAGTTCGCAACTGTCGAACAGCTGGGGGGTACAACCGTCTACCTGTGCTCGGATGCAGCGGCTCAAGTCACTGGTACGACGATCAGCGTCGATGGCGGGTGGACTGCGCTATGAGCGAGGAACATGGAACAATCATCGCCAAAGATGAAGAAGCAATCGGCGGCATCTTTGAGAATGCCCGGCTGGACAAAGCCCACTTACGCGACGTGTCGCTGAAACAATCCACGCTTCGTGACGTTACAATGGCAGGCAGTCGAATGACGGATGTGGATTTGTCCGATGTGCACATTCACAACGGTCGTTTGACGGGAATGACCATCGACAATGCCAATCTCACGAACGTTTCTATCATCGATGCAAATGTAGCCGGCATGACGATCAATGGGATCCTCGTCACCGATCTTCTGTCCAAATGGGAAGAGGAATGAGTGCCAAGCGCATCAACCTCGCTTTGCAAGGGGGAGGTGCGCATGGTGCGTTTACCTGGGGCGTTCTGGACCGGTTACTGGAAGACGACAGGGTTGATATCGCCGGTATCTCTGGCACGTCCGCAGGAGCTCTGAACGGAGCTGCATTGAAATCCGGGATGGTCGCAGGCGGCTGCGCCGGCGCGCGGGAACAGCTGAATTGGCTCTGGGAACAAGTGGGGGCCGTCAATGACATGCGCATGACCACTTGGATGCGCGGGTTAGAGCCTGCTTTCATCGCGCAAGCCATCGAATATTCCATTCCCTTTTCCGTAGCCGACACCTGGTCCCGGATGGTGTCGCCTTACAGTTACGGCCCGTTTTACAAGAACCCGTTGCAATCAATCGTCGAGCGTTTTGATTTTGAACGGGTCTGCGCGGATCAGGGGCCGGACTTGTTTATCTGTGCAACCTGCGTGCGCACCGGAAAGATCCGCATCTTTGATGGGGAGGATATCAGCACCAACGCAATCCTTGCCTCTGCCTGCTTGCCAACTCTGTTCCAGGCGGTCGAGATCGAAGACCCAGACAGCGGCAAATTGGAGGCCTATTGGGACGGTGGATATACGGGAAACCCGGCGCTGTTCCCGCTGTTTGCGGAACACCTGCCAGACGACATTGTGATCGTGAACATAAATCCGCTTGAACGCGAACAGCTCCCCGTGACGCCGCAACAAATCCAGAACCGGATCAATGAGATTAGCTTCAACTCCTCGCTGTTCCGCGAGCTACGCGCCATTTCATTTGTCCAACGGCTGCTAGAAGAGGGTAAATTGGAGCCTGGCAGCATGGCCCGATTGTACATCCACATGATCGCAGACGACGATCTGATGACCGATTTGTCGGTGGCGACAAAACTGGTTCCCACTGCGCCCGTCCTTCACAAACTCAAAGAAGCGGGACGTGTGGCCGCCGAAAGTTTTCTTGAAAAAGATCTGCCGTATCTGGGCAAAGATAGCACGGTTGACCTGCGTGAGATGTTTAGCTGACTGACACCTGAGCGAGCAGAAGAAGGGAACGGCGCCCTTTATCTCCGATGTGTTTGAACATGATCCGTGCTGTGCACCAACTCCAGATGTCTTTGGCGACGCTTGTTTCGGCGCGTCATTGCAGCTGATTTGTCGAGCAAATTGGTCAGCCGTGGTTTTTGAAGGGCAGGTCTCACGTCACACATCCCCAGCGACAGCCGATAGGCATCTGATACCAGCCGGTCCGACATCTGTACTGCTCCTAAGCAACGGCTTACCGTTCCATCGTCCGAGCGCATCGGGAGCAAAATAATCCGTCCTTCCACGTCCGGACCGCGCTTCAAGCTGTGGGCCGACAAGGACGCTTCCACGATAGAAGGTCCCTCAAAACAAGTGTCGAGCGCGGAACAAATGTCTTGTCGGCGTGAGGTATGAAAGAAGGTCGAAATAGGCATGCCTCGCACTTCTATCCCCGCTAGTTTCGAAAGCTGCCGTCCGGCTACCCGAAATCGGGCGAGCCCCGGCGCGATCCGCTCAAGGATAAACACATGGGCCAGCACATCGTTAAGCGCACGCGGATGAACATCAGATCGTTGTGGTAAATCGCCTTTTTTGCACAAGGCGCTCCAATATCCTTCTACCAGACGCAGCGCGTTCATTCCCTGACGCGGGCGCCCCCTGTGAAGAGGGATAATATTCTCAACGATATCGTTGGTATCTAACGTCATCGTGTGCTCCTATCTCCAAGTCGGAAGAGCGGTGTCCGAGGCAAATAAGCGGATCGCCAAACAGGCATTGCAGGTTGCGTTGAGACTAATCTGGCACAAATTCCCCTAAATCCGTCAGTATTTTTTTAACCTGTGGTTAACCGGGCAAAGCGTTGCCCGGGGGTTGCCCTGACCCAATCATTCGCATTACTTGCGCCCGAACGGATGTGGGGGAATTGATGATCAAATCCATGACTGGCTTTGCTTCGGCAAAAGGGGCGCAGGCGCCATTTTCCTGGGGATGGGAGCTGAGATCCGTGAATTCCAAAGGCTTGGATCTTAGGCTCCGTGTTCCCGACTGGGTCTCTGGCTTAGAGGCTGGGCTCCGTACACAGCTTGGTAAATCCATTCAACGAGGAAGCGTTACGCTGTCTCTCAGGGTGACCCGGGACGATACCGGCGGGGAGTTGAAACTCAACGAAGGCGCGCTGGACGCCGTTTTGACAGCATTGGCTGACGTCGAGGCCGAGGCCCTGGATCGCGGCGTGACCCTTGCCCCCTCAAAAGCGTCGGACCTGCTAGGTTTGCGCGGGGTTTTGGAGGCCGGAAGCGACGAAGACGACACCGCTGCTTTGGCCAAAACGCTCTTGTCAGAAGCGGAAGGGCTGATTGCCGATTTTGTGCGAATGCGTAGCGACGAAGGCATCGCGCTGGATGTCATCCTACGAGACCAACTTAACCAAATTGCACAATTGACCGAAAACGCGGCTGCCCTTGCCGAAGCACGCAAAGAGGACATGTCCAGCGCACTGAAAGCAAACCTCGCGCGCGTGTTGGACAACACTGACAGCGCAGACCCGCAACGCGTCGCACAAGAACTTGCGTTGATTGCCGTAAAAGCCGACGTGACAGAAGAAATCGATCGTTTGCACGCCCACATCAAAGCAGCCTACGCGTTGTTGGATACCGACAGAGCCGTCGGACGAAAACTCGATTTTCTCATGCAAGAGTTCAATCGCGAAGCAAATACGCTGTGCTCCAAATCTCAATCCACTGATCTGACCGCAGTGGGTCTGTCGCTGAAGGCAGTCATTGACCAGATGCGGGAACAGGTTCAGAACGTCGAGTAAGGGGGCATAATGGGCCAGCGTCGCGGACTTCTTATCATTCTCAGTTCGCCGTCAGGGGCGGGCAAATCCACGTTGGCGGGACGGTTGCGCACGTGGGACCCGTCAATCGCGTTTTCAGTTTCTGCCACAACACGGCAACCCCGACCCGGCGAAATTGACGGTCAACACTACCATTTCACCACCGAAGCCGATTTCAAAACCATGGTTGCCGAAGGCGCAATGCTGGAACACGCGCATGTCTTCGGCAATTTCTACGGCTCTCCCATGGGGCCGGTGAAGTCCGGCATCGAGTCTGGCCAAGACGTGCTGTTTGACATCGATTGGCAAGGCGCGCAGCAAATCCGTAACTCCGCTCTTGGCGCGCATACGTTGTCGATTTTCTTGCTTCCGCCGTCCATCGCAGAACTGCGACGTCGGTTGGAAGCGCGTGCTCAGGATGATCCCGAGACCATTACAAAACGCATGCGTAAAAGCTGGGATGAGATCAGCCGCTGGGATGCCTACGACTTCGTATTGGTGAACCAGGACCTCGATGACACCGAGGCGCAACTCAAAACCATAATCACAGCAACCCGCCTCAGACGGATCCAGCAACCAGACCTGACCGATCATGTCCGCGCGTTGCAAGCCGAGTTCGAGGATATGACATGACCATCTACGCCTTGGGCGAAAAAACGCCCGACATCCATTCCGACACATGGGTGGCGCCGGATGCCAACCTGATAGGATTGGTCGTGCTGGAGGAAGGTGCGTCTGTTTGGTTTGGCTCAACCATCCGCGCCGATCATGAGGAAATCCGCGTTGGTCGCGGCTCCAACGTGCAAGAAAACACCGTGATGCATGTCGACGCCGGATACCCGCTGACCATCGGGACAAACTGCACGATCGGACACAAGGTGATGCTGCACGGCTGCACCATTGGCAACAACTCCCTGATCGGGATGGGCGCGACTGTCCTGAACGGTGCCAAGATCGGGGACAATTGTCTGATTGGGGCAGGGGCCTTGATCACCGAAAACAAGGTTATTCCAGATGGCAGCCTGGTCATGGGCGCACCCGGCAAAGTGGTGCGTGAATTGGATGAGGCCGGAATTAGAATGCTGAAAGCCAGCGCACTCCACTATCAAGACAACATGCGCCTGTTTCGCAACCAGTTGAAGGCGTATTGACGAATGCCGCATTGCGAATTGCATTACTCGGACGACCTAAAGATAGACGCGCAAGCTATCCTATCAGAAGTCGAGGCGATCATCCTGGCCCATGATCCCGACGCGGGGGAAACAAAAGGACGCGCTTATCCGGCCCCGATTTTCCTGCACACGAATTTCAAAGCTACGTTGTCACTGCTGTCGAAACCGCACCGAGATGCGCAGTTTGTTGCGGCATTGCAGCGTGACGTGGTTGCGGCAATTTCGGCCCATCTCCCCCGGCCATGCTGGATGAGCATCGACATCACATTCAGCACACCCAACTACCATACGGTCTTTCTGGAATGAAAAACGAAAAAGGCTCATTGATCCGCCCGGTGCCTCTGCCGGACAGCGCCAGCGCGCCGGTTGTTACGCCTCTGTCCCCCTCGGTTGTTTACTCCAGCGATACGCCGGACGCACTTGATGCGCAGTATGAAGGCCGCGTGCATGGCTACACATACGCGCGCGAAGGTCACCCCAATGCGGATGTCGTGGCCCGGCGCATGGACGCGTTGGAAGGTTACGAAAACGGGATCGTGCTGGGATCCGGAATGGCTGCGGTTAGTGCAGTCCTGTTAGGCCTTTTGCAAACCGGCGATCATGTCATTGGCGGCAATCAACTCTATGGCCGGTCCCTGCGCCTGATGGCCGAGGATTTGCCCCGCATGGGCATCACCACCACTCTTGCTGATCCAGGCGACGTCAGCGCCATGAAGGCCGCTATTCGCCCAGAGACCAAGATGATCCTGGTTGAGGTCGTCTCAAACCCTACGCTGCGACTGGCCGATATCGAAGGCATCGCCGCTTTGGCCCGTGATAACGGGATTCTATTGGTTGTGGACAACACATTCACGACCCCGCGCGGGTTCAAGCCGGTAGAATGGGGCGCAGATATCGTCATTCAATCATTGACCAAACTGCTCGCTGGGCACTCGGATGTGACCTTGGGCTATGTGGCCGCCAAGGATCCGGCTTTGAACGACAAAATGCGCGTCTTTGCAGTAACGACCGGCATGACGCCAAGTCCGTTTGATTGTTGGCTGGCGGAACGCGGCATGCTGACCTTTGATCTGCGGTTTGATCGGGCACAGTCGACCGCGCGGGCACTGGCGGATCATCTGGCCGACCTCCCTGGTGTGAGACGCGTCCTTTACCCCGGTCGTGATGATCATCCAGACGCCGCACGCGCCAAAGCGCTGTTGGGAGGCGCAACTGGCAACATGGTCAGTTTTGAGTTGGATGGGGCACGCGGCGCCGCAAACGCGTTCACCCGCGCGGCCGAAGGCTTGAGCTTTGCACCGACACTGGGCGATGTAGGCACGACACTGTCACACCCCGCATCCTCTTCGCATCGCGCACTGACACCAGAAGGGCGTGCTGCCCTGGGTATTTCAGAAGGGTTCTTCCGGGTCTCCGTTGGCCTCGAAGATCCCGACGCGCTTTTGCAAGTCTTTACCACGGCCGTCGCCGACGCAACCGGCCAAGGATAGCCGCATGTCCGCAACCACCAGCCTGGTCACTGCAGCATTGGGCGCAATCCCCTTGCCAGCGTTGCTGGTGGACCGAACCGAACGCATCATCGCGGCAAATGCCGACGCGCAAACACTGCTAGGACCGCAAATCGAAACCCGCCATTTCGCAACGATCCTACGGCAGCCTCCAATCCTCGACGCAATTGAAGCCTGTTTGCGCGACAGCCTCCCCAAAAACGCGCAATTCCTGTCTAACGATGGCGCGCAGGACACCACTTTCATGGCTTCCTGCCGCTTCGTTCCTGGCGTCGGCGTGCGCGAAGCTGGCGGCGTTCTGGTCAGCTTTCAGGACATCACCCACCTGGAACAGGCCGGTCAGATGCGCCGGGATTTCGTCGCCAACGTCAGCCATGAGTTGCGAACGCCTCTCACTGCGCTCATGGGGTTTATCGAAACCTTGCGTGGCCCAGCCAAGGACGACCCAGAGGCGCGTGCGCGTTTTCTCAATATCATGGAGGGGGAGGCTGCGCGGATGAACCGGCTCGTTGGGGATTTGCTCTCTCTCAGCCGGGTTGAGGAGGATGAGCGCATCCGCCCGACAGACCGGGTGGACATCGTTGGCTTGTTGAACTCCACTATTCACAGTTTACGCCCGCTGGCAGATGAAGCTGGAGTAGAGATCGAGTTCGATGCCGGCGATCGTCCGCTAGTTATTCCAGGCGATGGCGATCAGCTCCAACAGGTTTTTACCAACCTGGTTGAGAACGCGATCAAGTACGGGCGGAAGAATGGACATGTCACGCTCAGCCTGACGGAACATACCCGCGACGGAGCGTTACGCGGTCCCTCAGTCCGGGTGCAGGTGGCCGATGATGGGCCGGGGATCGACCCGGTTCATCTTCCCCGCCTGACGGAACGATTCTATCGCGCGGACAGTCACAGATCCCGAGAGTTGGGTGGCACGGGTTTGGGCCTTGCGATTGTAAAGCACATTGTGAATCGCCATCGCGGACGATTGCGCGTCTCCAGTGAACTTGGAGAGGGATCGGTTTTCACCGTCATCCTGCCTCAATGACAATAGCTGCGACAGGGTTGGAAGATTATCGTCTGGCAACTAGGGTCGCACACAGATCGAATCCAGTGAAAATGGAAATCCCGATATGGACGACGGACACAGCATGAACGCGATAGCCGATCAAACAACAAAGATCAGCGCCCGTAATGTCCAAGTCTATTACGGCGACAACCACGCAATCAAAGATGTCGACGTTGATATCGTCGATAAGACCGTAACGGCTTTCATCGGCCCGTCCGGCTGCGGGAAATCCACTTTTCTGCGCTGTATCAACCGGA
>CAYODE010000098.1:0-14178 GCA_964402685.1 uncultured Aestuariivita sp.
GTACCGTAATTGTTGGCAAGCACAGGCGCCAGCGCTGCACCGGTCATGTAGGAGTTGAAGAAGTGGCGGAAGCCATTTGCCTTCTTGTCCTTACCGGTTGTGTCGTTGGAGTGTGTCAGGCCAGCCATGAAGATCACGCCTGCCTCTTGGCAGAGCGCTTGCACAGCCACCGCAACGCCCGAGGACGAACCACCTGTGATCATCACAGCGCCGTCTTTTTCGATCATCGACCGGGCCGAGGCGCGAGCCGCGTCTGATTTGGTTTGCGTATCGCCCGTGACGTATTTGACTTCCTTGCCCAGGATGCCGTTCCCTTTCAGCGCTTTCGAGCTGAAGGTGTTCATCATGCCGCCGTCGCCGCCGCCATTCAGGTGCTCGACTGCCAGTTCATAAGCGCGCAGTTCGTCTGCACCCTCGTCCGCGTAAGGGCCTGTTTGCGGAACGTTAAAGCCCAGTGTCACCTCACTGCCGGTAGGCTCGTTGGTGAAGGCTGCCGCAGAAGAGGCCGTAAAGATCGTCGGAACGGCCAGACCGGCGCTTGCTACAGCACCAGTGCGAAGTACGCCACGACGTGTGACATCAGTTTTGGACATGAAATCCTCCCATTTCGTGAAATGAACGCATGGCGGCTCCTCTTTCCGCGGCGTTCGAGCACTTTTGTGCAAACAAAGTATCGCAGGGGGTGGGAAAATTGCACAGTAACCCCCTTGTCTTTAACGATTATTTTGTAAATAACTGAAAAGTCTAGCTAGGGTGTTTGTAAATTTTGTTTCACTGCACCGCAGAAAGGCCCTGAAAACGCTTAGAAAAGGCCGTTGTCGACAATGGTACGCGATACATTGACCGGAAGCCGCATTCGCGAGAGGCGCTCAATTGCCGGAATGCGTCAGGCAGATCTGGCGCGGCAAATTGGCATCTCGGCCTCTTACCTGAATTTGATCGAGCACAATCGCCGCAGAATCGGCGGCAAGCTGCTCATCGATATTGCGACCGTTTTAGGGGTCGAGCCGTCTTTGCTCACCGAGGGGGCAGAAGCCGCGCTAATCGCCAGCTTGCGTGAAGCCGCCGCCGATCTGGCCACGGCGGGTGCGGAGATTGATCGTGTTGATGAGTTTGCTGGTCGGTTTCCCGGTTGGGCTGCGCTGCTCACGGCCTCACACCGTCGCATCGCCTCGTTGGAGCGAACGGTCGAAGCGCTGTCGGATCGGCTAAACCACGACCCGCATCTCGCTGCCTCCCTTCATGAGGTGCTCTCGACCGCGGCGGCCATCCGTTCGACGGCTGCTATTCTGGCCGAGAATGATGAGATCGAACCCGAATGGCGCATGCGGTTTCATCGCAACTTGAACGAGGACAGTTTGCGCCTTGCCGACAGTTCAAAGTCGCTTGTTGATTATCTGGATGATGCAGAAGAGGTAACGGATCGCCGTGCCGCGCCTCAGGAAGAGGTCGAGGCATTCTTTGCGGACGGCGGTCACCACTTTGAAGCCTTGGAAGAGCAGCGACTGACGCCAGAGCAGGTTGTGCGTGATCGCGATGCGCTCACCACCGATGCAGCGCAATCCATAGCTACGCTTGCATTGCGTCAATACGCAACGGATGCGGCGGCCCTTCCACTTCCAGAGATGATCGCTGCAGTGGAACGGTTCGGGTTGGACCCGGCGCTTATGGCTGCGGAGTTTGACGTCCCCTTGCAAATGATGATGCGCCGGATCGCTGCGATGCCAGAGCAGGTCTTGGATACGGAAGTCGGCCTCGTCGTTTGCGACGCCTCGGGCAGTATCGTGTTCCGAAAACAAGTCACCGGTTTTGCATTGCCAAGGTTTGGCGCTTCTTGCCCGCTGTGGCCTGTCTTTACCGCCTTGACCCGACCGCAAGTGCCGCTGCGCCGAACGGTGGCTCAGGTGGGGCGCAACACCGCTTACTTTGAGTGTTTCGCGGTAGCGCATCCGCGAACGCGTCCAGCCTTCGATGAAGACCCACAATATCTGTCGACAATGCTGATCGTACCAGTCGCGCAACCGACCGGTCGTGATGTGCCGGAGGTCGGCAGCACATGCCGAGTGTGCCCACGAGCGGCATGTGAAGCCCGGCGCGAACCGTCTGTTTTGAACGAAGAGTTTTGACAGCGCACAGAAAACGAGCATAAATCATCAAACGCTTGCAGGATAATGCAAGTCAGTCCGCCGTTGGGAGCCGGCAAACGGGCTGAAAAGGGGGAGCGCACCAGTTATGAGCCGCAAGGTTTTGCTGATCGAAGATGAGCCGAACATTATCGAAGCGATCCGCTTTTTGCTGTCGCGGGACGGTTGGACCGTACACACGCACGCGAATGGTGCGGATGCCGTCGAAGAGGTGTCGCGCGTCGCCCCGGATCTTCTTGTGCTCGACATGATGTTGCCAGGTCGGTCCGGCATGGACATTCTGCGTGATTTGAGGGGGGATACCGCGACCGAAAACCTCCCGGTGCTTATGTTGACAGCACGCGGGCAGAGCCGCGATCGGGACATGGCCGAAAAGGCGGGCGTCAGTCGGTTCATGACAAAACCGTTTTCAAACACCGAGGTTCTTAGCGCAGTACGCGAGTTAATCGGCGAAACGGATGCCAGATGAGCGCGCAACGCCCATCAATATTTCTTGAACGCGAAACGTATCGCCGAAGGCGGATTATGGATGCGGCACGGCTCCTGCCGATATTGGGATTGGCGCTGTTTGCCATCCCTCTCCTGTGGCCGACGTCAGAAGACGCCGCGTCGTCTGGCGACCCGGTCCCAATGTCAGCCGCTGTTTTGTATATCTTTGGCGTCTGGGCGTTTTTGATTGTCCTGGCGTTTCTGTTTGGTCTGAAGTCACGCGGATGGGGGCCTGCCGGATCGGTTGGTCCCCGTTCCGGAGATACGGATGACGATGGCCTCCCTTAATCTGCTTGTCGCCGTTTGTCTGGGCTATGTAGCCCTGCTTTTCGTGGTAGCGTTCCTCGCCGAGCGTGCCGCCGCCGCGGGTCGCGCGCAGTGGTTGCGCTCGCCGCTGATCTACACGCTGTCACTATCCGTCTACTGCACCGGATGGACGTTCTACGGCGCTGTCGGCTATGCCGCGCGGTCCGGTTTGGAATTTGTCACGATCTATATCGGCCCAACGTTGGTCATGATCGGCTGGTGGTGGGGCTTGAGGAAACTGGTACGCATCGGGCGCAGTCAGCGGGTCACCTCCATCGCTGATTTACTGTCTTCGCGCTACGGCAAGTCCAACCTGCTGGCCATTGGTGTGACGATACTGTGCGTGATTTCGGTCACGCCGTACATTGCGCTACAGCTGCAGTCCATCGCGTTGTCACTATCCGTCTTCGCCGAGGATGACCTCACACGGACACGGGAATCGAGTGCGTTCTGGGCGGCTATCGGTCTTGGTGCTTTCGCGATCCTGTTTGGGACGCGTAATCTGGATGCGAACGAGCGCCATCATGGTGTGGTGATTGCCGTTGCGCTTGAAGCAGTGGTCAAACTCTTTGCGCTCATCGCTGTTGGTGTTTTTGTCGTGTGGGGATTGGGCGGTGGTATTGGTGACACTCTGGCCCGGATTGACGCTTCGGAAATCGGTCAATGGGAAGTCGACGGCGGGCGCTGGACTGCGATTACGCTTCTGGCCGCGGCGGCGATCATCTGTTTGCCGCGCATGTTCCAGGTCATGGTGGTCGAAAATGAAGATGAGCGCCATTTGAGAACAGCAGCCTGGGCGTTCCCGCTGTATTTGCTGATGATGAGCCTTTTTGTCGTGCCGATTGCCGTGGTCGGACTGGACTTGATGCCTGCAGGCTCCAACCCGGATCTCTTTGTCTTGTCGCTTCCGCTCAACCAGGGCAACGAAGGTTTGGCGATGCTCGCCTTCATAGGCGGATTCTCGTCGGCCACTTCGATGGTGATCGTGGCCGCGATGGCATTGTCAATCATGATCTCCAACCACGTTGTAATGCCGATTTACTTGTCAACCATGAAAGGGCAGGGCGCTTCGATTTCGGGTGATGTCCGCAACATCGTGCTTCTGTCACGGCGTTTCTCGATCGCTGCGATCCTACTACTAGGTTACTTGTATTATCGCTTGTCCGGGGGCGGCGCGGCGCTTGCCGCCATCGGTCTGATCGCTTTTGCCGGGATCGCGCAGATCCTCCCGGCATTGGTCGGCGGGCTCTTTTGGCGGGGGGCATCACGCGCCGGTGCGTTGGCGGGGTTGTCGCTGGGCTTTGCGATCTGGATTTACACGTTGCTTTTGCCCGGTTTCGGCGCGGATGGGGCGTTGTCCACCAGCTTAATGGAAAACGGGCCCTTGGGGATTGCTTGGCTCAAACCCCAGGCTTTGTTCGGGATCTCCGGCATGGACCCAATTGTCCATTCTGTCTTCTGGAGTTTGACTTTGAACACGGCTGTATTCTTTGCAGTGTCCATGATGACATTCCCTGGCCCGATTGAACGGTTGCAAGGTGCACAATTCGTCAATGTCTTTGATCATTCATTTGGTCCTCGCGGATGGAGCGGCTCCGTCGCACAGTCCGAAGATCTGATGATCATGTCGCAACGCATCCTTGGTTCGACACAGGCGCAAGACCTGTTCCATCGCGAAGCAGAACGTCAGGGCGCGCGCGGGCATCTGCCGGAACCGACACCGGCCTTTATCGAGACACTCGAAAGAGAGCTCAGCGGGTCTGTTGGGACGGCCACAGCGCATGCGATGGTGGGCCAGATCGTGGGGGGATCTGCCGTTTCTGTGGAAGATCTTTTGGCGGTTGCGGATGAATCCGCGCAAATGCTGGAGTATTCCAGCCAGCTTGAAGAAAAATCTGCCGAATTGAGCCGTACCGCTGCTCAGCTGCGAGACGCCAACGAAAAGCTCACCCAGCTTTCGGTGCAAAAAGATGCGTTCCTGAGCCAAGTCAGCCATGAGTTGCGCACTCCCATGACGTCGATCCGGGCGTTTTCTGAAATCATGCGGGACGAAGAGAGCCTGAGTGGTGCCGAAAAGGCGCGCTACGCGTCTGTCATCCATGATGAGGCTTTGAGGCTTACACGCCTGTTGGACGATCTGCTGGATCTCAGTGTCTTGGAAAACGGGCAAGTCAGCTTGAACATAAGCGCCGGTCAATTGAATGCCGTTCTGGACCAGGCGGTGGCCGCAGCGTTGGCCAGTACATCAAAGAGTATTTCGGTTAAGCGTAGCGCGAAGGACGAAGCGATAACCCTGCATTCCGACTTAGATCGGCTTGCGCAGGTCTTTATCAATTTGATTGCCAATGCCAACAAGTATTGTGACGCGGAAAATCCCGAACTGAAGATCATGGTGCGTGACATAGGGGATCGGATTGCCGTCGACTTCCTGGACAACGGGAGCGGGGTACCCGCTGACTCGCGCGCATTGGTGTTTGAGAAATTCGCACGCGTCGGTGGAGATAAAGCGGGAGGCGCTGGGCTCGGTCTGGCTATTTGTCGGGAAATCCTCGAACGCCTTGGCGGGGATATTCAGTATCTCTCCGGACATACTGGCGGCGCGTTTCGCGTGAGTCTGCCCAAACCTCAGGCGATGGCTGCGCAGTAACCCGGTTTCGGCCGTAAACCTGATCTTAACGGACCGAAGTCTAGTCAGGCTTAAGGGCGCTGCTCTTGTCATCTGCAAACAATTTCGGGACGCATTTCGTGACCGCAACGCTCAAGCGCAAAATAGTTGGCGTGCATCGGGATACTGCCACCCCGAAGATGACAGCGTTGCGGGCTTTGCGGTTGTCTGTCGCGCGCGCCAGTGAAGAGCTGTTTGGATTGGCATTGGCCGTGTCCGGTGGGCGCCAAGCGTATGTGTCGCCAGATGAGTTAGGGTCCGAGCTTTCAGACAAAGAACTGCTGGTTGTACTTGATTGCCCTGATGGAATGACCGGCGCGGCTGCCGTTTCATTGCCGTTGGTGGCCGCTTTGGTTCAACAACAGACGACGGGTCGGGTGTCCGATCGCAAGGCCGAGCCACGCGAATACACAGATACCGATGCCGCTCTTGTGTCGCCGTTGTTGGAAGGGGTTCTACGGCGCGCATGCGATCTGGTTGAGGATGACGCGGACCTTTCCTGTTTCCAATCCATTCGCTTTGGTGCCCGCTCAGGCGATGCTCGGACTATGCTGCTCACTCTTCGCGCTGAACGGTATCGTTCGTTCGTTTTGCCCGTGGAGATCGCGTTAGGTCGCCATCAAGCCACGATGACGTTCGTACTGCCCATGGACACCGAAGGTGAAGAGACCGGGGCGCGAGAGGAGCAAAACGAAGAAGAGCGTGCCGCGAACAGTCCATTTCTGGATGTTGAAACCGATTTGCGTGCCGTGCTCGCGCGCTTTCGTCTCCCAGTCAGCGAGTTGAATTCTCTTTCGGTGGGGGACACGCTGCCTCTGCCGCGTGAAAGATTGGACGACACGGCCTTGGTCACGCTCACGGATCGAGTCGTTGCGCGGGGAAAGTTGGGTCAAATGAACGGGCATCGTGCCGTCCGTTTGATGGCGTCAACTGCTGTGCCAAAAGTGGCGCACCATGCGGGTTTTGACCCACAGATCACGACACAGACAGACCACGGCGCACCCGGAGCTGAACTGGAACATTCGGCACAGCAACTGGATGCGCCAGCGTCAGATCTTGATATGACTGAACTTGGCTCGCTTTCCACCGACGAGGCAGTTGATCAAATCTCTAGTCTTGCAGGTTTGACAACCGAAGATCTGGCCGCGGTCGATGCAACCTCGCTCTCTGGAGGACAGGGAGACGTTCACTTGCCCGCCGTTTTTCCACCGTCCGATTCATCTGACAGCGTGGCTTGAGGATGCCAAACCGCTTCGATCAGCGGTTCTGCGAAATAGCCTCTAATGTCGGTCTTAGATTGTCGAGCGAGTATCCCGCGCGGTGGGTCGTCTCTAGCACGTCATCCACGGACATCTCATTTGCCGCACCGAGCGCCCAGATGACCGAGCATCGCGTTCCAGATGCGCAATAGGCAAGAACGGGACCTTCTGACGTGGCCACAAGGTCACCCTGAGCGGCGACGGTTTGCGGAGTCATGCTTTGATGTGTAATCGGAAGCACTTCAAAGGATAGTCCCGCAGCCTCTGCCGCGGCCTTGATGGCCGCAGCCTGGTGGCTTGGCGGCACTTCTTCATCTGGCCGGTTGCAGATCACAGTGGTGAACCCAGCTGCGGCAATATCTGCAAGATCCTCGACCGCAATCTGCGGGGAGACGGAATAGCGGGGGGTGAGCTGTCGAATATCCATGGATATGGCTTAAGCCGGGCGCGCCGAGCTGTCCAGATAGCGACCCATCCCCGGCGCCGCCCCCATGCCGACAAGCATCGCTGCCAGAAAGACCAACCCGCCTGCGCCACCATAGCTGAGCGAGGCAATCGCGGGGCCGGGGCACAAGCCGGCGAGGCCCCAACCCGCGCCAAATGCGACGGACCCAAACACCAGTTTGCGGTCAATCAGGCTGCCTGTTGGTTCGGGAAAACGACCGCCGGTCAGCGGCGTGCGATGTGCCGTCATGCGCCACGCCAGCAACATGGGCAGGATCGCCCCGCCCATCACGAAGGCCAGCGTTGGGTCCCAGTCACCAAAAACGTCAAGCCATCCTTGAACCTTTGTGGTGTCGGTCATTCCGGACAGAAACAGTCCCGCCCCAAACAAGCTACCGGCAATGATTGAAATCACGTACCGCATCAGATTGCTCCCAGGATTTGTCGCATCACAAGCAGCGTGACGCCGCCGGCCAAAAGGTAAACGAGGGTTGCGACGATGCCCCGAACTGAAAAGCGCGAGATCCCGCAGACGCCATGCCCTGACGTACAGCCATTCGCAACGCGTGTTCCGACGCCAACCAAAAGTCCGGCGGCAATGATGACCAACCAATTGTCGGTGATGTTGGTAGATACCGGTCCACCCCAAACAGTGTAGAGAAGCGCTGGCACCGCAATCAGGGCGGCGAGGAAGACCAATCGTTCGACGGCTGTGTTTCTGCCAGAGCCGTCGATCAATCCCCCAACAATTCCGCTGGCCCCCATGACCCGACCGTTGCCCAAAAGATAAACGGCAGCACCCACCCCGATCAGCAGACCGCCGATCAGGCCCATAATCCAATCTTGTTCCATTATGTCTTTCTCATGCGGTTAGATTTTGTTCACGGGAAGCTTCAGCATGACATTGCCGTCTTCATCCGCGGGCGGCATGTGCCCGGCGCGCATGTTCACCTGTAAGGATGGCAGGATCAGCTTCGGCATGCCCAAAGTCGCGTCACGGGCATCACGCATCGAGACGAACTCATCGATGCTGCGGCCCTGACCAATGTGAATGTTCAGTGCCTTTTGCTCGCCCACCGTTGTTTCCCAAGCATATTCATCGCGGCCGGGGGCCTTGTAATCGTGACCCACAAAAATCCGCGTCTCATCCGGCAGGCTGAGGATCTTTTGGATTGAATTGTAAAGATCAGAGGAAGAGCCGCCGGGAAAATCACAACGGGCGGTGCCAAAGTCGGGCATAAACAGGGTATCACCGACAAAGGCGGCATCACCAATCACATAGGTCATACAGGCAGGTGTATGTCCGGGCGTGTGATGCACATCACCGCGCATTTGCCCGACATGGAAGCTGTCGCCGTCCGTAAATAACGCGTCAAACTGCGAACCGTCGCGTTGAAATTCGGTGCCCTCGTTAAAGATCTTACCGAAGGTGTCTTGTACGACCGTGATTTGGCTGCCGATCCCGATCTTGCCGCCCAGTTTCTCTTGAAGGTAGGGCGCAGCGGATAAGTGATCGGCGTGAACATGCGTTTCAAGCACCCATTCAACCTTGATGTTTTCAGCTCGCACGTAATCGACAATTGCATCGGCAGAGCTTGTGTCAGTTCGCCCGGAGGCGTGGTCGAAATCCAGCACTGAATCCACGATTGCTCCGGCGTGTCCGGCCGGGTCTCGAACGACGTACGAGACAGTGTTTGTCGCAGTATCAAAAAACGCTTTTACGTCTGGTGTCATCTATGCCTCCCGCAGTTGCATCAAACATATATGGGTATCGGAATGTGTTGCAACACTTATCTTCCTGACGTTGATGCACATCAATGCAGGCTTTTCGTGCTCATGCCACACTTCTTTTTGCGGGGAATGCGCGGTTCGTGCTGCTATTTTAGGCAGGTTTCTGCCAAGGCGCGCGAACCGCGCTTAAATCAAGCTGTGGCGTCTTATCTCCGTCACGGGGATAGTGCATTGTCGCCTCAGCCATGGGGAGAGAAGCAATGTCGAACATTGAATGGAGCAGCCACGCTGAATCATTAGAGGCTGAAATCGCACGTGCAAATTCCTTGACGCGCATTTCCTTGCAGCCTCGGTTGCAGAAGTTTCTGACACATCTGGAATCGGATGGCATTCGCGTGCCTGCTCGACTGAAAAAGCTGAATGCAGAACTGATCGACGAGGCGATAGAAGCTCGTTTCGACAACATGCCGGTTTAAGACGGCGCGCGTCAGCTCAAAAAGATACCGACCATTACCATCATCAACCCGATGACGGACAGAAATAGCGCTCCTAGGTTGATTGGGAGCGCTTTTTGAATCTCTGCTCGGAGCGCCTCATCGTCAGTGACCGTCCGCCTTGCGCGGGCAACCCGGATGATCGACCAGATCAGACCCACTAGACCCAAAACAGAAAGTGCGGCTCCGGCCCAAACGATCAAATCGAATATCATGATGCAGTCCCTCATCGATGCGGAGGTCCGGGTAACCCAACCCGGCGCGACAGTCTAGGGTTGGAAATTCAATCCCATGGTGAAGCGATAGCTGGATGCATCTAGTCCAGAAGGTGCGCGGGGAAACCGACCTGCGCGTTTCACAGCGCGCATCGCAGCCTCGTCAAATGCTGTCACGCCAGACGAGCCGATCAATTGCAAAGACCGCAATCGCCCGTTCTGGTCCACTGTCAGCGCGACGCGTGCGGTGCCTGACCCTGCAGCGCCGCGGGGGTAGAACACATTTCGGCGCACTTTACGTTGTATCTGCGCTCCCCATTGCGCTTGTAACGCTGTGGACTGCGCCGATTGCGTCGCGGCTGCGCTTTGCGCGCCTTCGGATCCATTGCTAGACGGGACGTTCTTGGGCTTTCCCTGCGCCCGCGCTTTAGGTTGGGGTTTCGAAGGGCGCGTATCGGCTTTTGGCAATGTCGCGGCCTCGGGCGGAAGCAGTTCGGGTTTTGTCGGCGGCGTGGGCCGGGCCTGTGGAACGCTTTGTGGATTTGGACGCGGAACAGCTTTGGGGGCCACCGGTTGCAAAGACGCTGATGTCGATGGCGCTGGAAGAACAGCGGGTGGTGTTTCTTCGGGCGCCGGAGGATTTGCGGTGTCAGGTAATGATGGGCGATCCGGCACGACAACTGCAGGTGTGCTCGACGCGGGCGCCGGTGCCGGCAAAGCTGCGGGGATGATTGCGGCTGGGGTGCTAGCAGGTGGCAAATCCGTCAACGCCTCTGGCGAGCTTTGCCATTGGCGTGCCAGTTCGGCGATCCCGCTTGTTGCCGGGGCAAGTGTCATAACGGATTGTCCCGCATCTCCGGAGGGAGGAGCACCATCAGATCCCGGCGCCACAACCCACAGGCCCATATGCAAGCCAGCAGCAATAGCCAGGAAAACTCCGCCCTCAAGACCACGCATCATCCATCTCCCTGCGTGACAAGAGCAATGGAGGTGATGCCCTCTGCGTTCAATCGAAGCAGGATGCGGGTGAGTTCCGCTGCAGAAAATGCGCTGTCCGCGCGGATCAGCAGATTGCTGTCTTCGGGCAAACCAGTCAGCTCGTCCCACACCGCCTCACCTTCAATCCCGTTGAAAAACAACGCTCCTTCGGCGGAGATACTCAGTTCAACAGGCCCGTCCGCAGGAGCGTCGCTGGAGGACGAGGGTGGAGTTACTTCGAATGGCACAGGCGCGCTGATTTGTGCACTCATCAGGAAAAAGATCAGCAACAGGAACACGACGTTGATCATGGGGACGAAGTTTTCGGTCGGACGGCGCACGGGGCGGGAAGGGGAGAAGTCCATCGCAGTTACTCCACCATCACAAGATTGATGATCCCGACGGTGCGCAACCCGTCAAACAGCGCCGTCAGCGCCGTTAGATCAGCACCCTCAGTCGCACGAACGATCACCGGGGATGTGGGGTCTGGCAAAAGCGGCCCAAGGGCCGCCGCCAACGCGCCCAATTCCATAGACTGACCGTTCAGACTATAGCCCTCGTCGGTGATTGAGATAAGGCGCGGTGCACCCTCCCAGCTGTCCGATCCCGTTCCCGCGACCAATGGTAGAATGTTGTCCTGCCCAAAGCGCGATGCCAGCATGAAAAACACCAACAGCAGAAACACCACGTCGATCATGGGGGTCAGGCTGGGCTTGCGCCGCGGGCGGGGGGAGGCGAAGGCGAACATCAGCTGTGACCACCTCGCAGAAAGATACGTGTGGCGGCATCTTCCATATCGCCTTGCAGCCGTTCGACAACGGACTCGAACCAACTGAGTGCCATCGCCGCGGGGATCGCCACCGCCATGCCAGCAGCCGTTGTCAGCAACGCCTCCCAGATCCCTCCGGCAAGCACGGTAGGGTCAGCCCGATTGCCTGACGCCTGCAGCGCCTGAAATGCCTCGATCATGCCCAGCACGGTGCCCAGAAGCCCGACAAGCGGTGCAATCGTTGCAATCAGCTCCAAGGCGCGCAGGCCGCGCCGCGCCTCGGACAGATCAGCGCGCGCGACGCGTGTGGTTTCCTCGCGCGCAGCCTCCGTAGTGAGTTTAGGGTCCAGCCGCACGCTCATCGCCGTGTGCGCTAATCTTGCGCGCAGCGACGCACGTCCCGAGACCGTCGCCAGCGCCTCGTCTGAGCGGCCCTGCGCCCAATGCGCAATTGCACTCTCTGTGGCCCGCCCAGACCACGCGCCCATCAACGAAAAGCGCCAAATCTTCCATAGGATCAACGCCAGCGTCAGAACCGACAGCGCTGCGATGAGCCAGAGAGCCGGGCCGCCGCGATCCAGAAAGCTGATCATGTCGGGGGGGATCATGCGTGCGCTCCTTGGCCCCAAAGGGCACTCACAATAGCCTCCAACCCGTCCGTTAGAGCTGCTGGCCCAGGCTGAAGGATCAAAGGCGACTTTATTTCAACGATACGGCCTGCCGCAATGGCCGGAATGTCCGTCCAACCCGGCCGTGCGGAAATCTTTTCAGGCCGGACCTTCTTGCCGCACCACGAGGCCAGGATCACATCCGGTTTCGCGTCGATCACCTGCTGTGGATCCAATATGCGGTTTTTTGCCCCCTGTTCCCGGCGCAAATGGCCAAATACATCCTCGCCACCTGCCAGTTCGATCAGTTCCGAGACCCAAGCGATGCCCGAGATCGGGGGATCATCCCATTCTTCAAAATAGACGCGGGGGCGGACGGGACGTTGTGTTTTGGCCAACTGCTCCGCGCGGGCTTCGAACCCACGGATCATTGCCTCAGCGCGGCCTGATGTCCCTGTCAAAACGCCAAGCGTTCTTACCATGTCAAGGATTTCCGCCACCGACCGTTGATTGAATGCATGTACCGCGATGCCATTCCTGATCAACTCGGCCGCGATATCGGCCTGCAAATCGGAAAACGTCAGAACCAGATCGGGTTTCAGGTCAAGGATCTTTGGGACGTCAGCCGAAGTGAATGCGCCAACGCGCGGTTTTTCTTTTCGCACTCGGGCCGGGCGGACGGCGTACCCCGTTACACCAACGATGCGGTGCTCTTGTCCAAGCAGATACAGAGTCTCGACCGTTTCTTCGGTCAGGCACACGATACGCTCCGGTGGAAAAGCCATCAGACCACTCCCTCCCGGCGAACGCGGTCCATCCACACGCGCGCCCCGGCGCGCACAGCTTCATAAACAGCCCGCCCGACCGCTTCACCGGTCGGAGTGTGCATACCGGCGAAAAGCTCATCGCCCGGCGGCGCCGCGACGGCGATGCAATCCGTGCCCGTTCCGGTCGAAAGCCCTGTTGGCAGCGTATGCTCCATCTCCATCACTGCTGCCGTGCGGGCCTGAGCCACGATCGACACCAGCTCGACCAGCGCCGCATCCGCAAGTGGAGCATCGACCTGCACCGCGACGTTGATCGTGCCCCAGTCTTTGCCAGAGCGATCCAGCCGTCTGCCGATGCGTTCGGCATTGGACAGGCCCACTGTTGCGACGCAACGTGCAGTCACGTCTTCGACCGTGACGTCAGCTTTCTCATAGGCATCCAAGTCACGAGATGTCAGAAGCGTCACGGCATCCTCATCCCCGCGCGTACGCAATTCGCCGGTAAGCCATTCCAAAACGTCGAAACCCTGCGGCAAGTCTGCGTTGCGGACCTCGCGCCACAATATATGATCGGCGTCGACAAAGCCTGGTCGGGTCAGTGACCAGCTTAGAACGCGGTGTGGCCGACCCAGATCAAAGCGCAGCCACGGGCGGTTTAAGGTGACGCTCATCCTGTCACCTCCATCGGTTGGAACACTGGCCCTGTTCCAGTCTCGGCCCAATATCCGGTAATCCCGAAGACCTGCGCGATGTTTTCTGGGGTCAGGACCTCGCGCGGTGGGCCATCGGCGATCAGTCGGCCCTGATGCATCATCAAAAGGCGCGTGCAATGGCGGGCAGCCAACCCCAGATCATGGAGAGAGATCACCACCCCATGACCTTCTTGAGCCAGGCGGTGAAAGACTTGCATCGTTGAGATTTGGTTTGCGGGATCCAAGCCCGCAATCGGCTCATCCGCCATCAACAGTGGCGTATTCTGTGCAAGCGCACGGGCAATCAGAACGCGGGCCTGTTCGCCGCCCGATAACTGGGTTGCCGTCCGTGTGCGATAGCTTTCCAATCCCAGCCGCGAAATGGCTGCGTCGATAGCGGTTTGATCGTCGGGTCGTAACTTAGAACCCTTCGGCAAGTGAGGGATGCGGCCCAGTGCGATAAGCGTCTCGACTTCAACCGGCCATGCGATCTCCCGTGATTGCGGCATCCACGCCGCGTGGCGTGCGCGGTCGAGCGGGGTCATCTCGGTCAGGGACGAATGCCCTTCGTGAGGTAACAGGCCAAGCGCGCCGCGCAACATCGTGGTTTTGCCTGC